>JASEGY010000339.1 GCA_030019105.1 bacterium
AGCCTAAACTCCAATTGATAGCCAACCCCAAAATCTTTTTCTTAAGCACTATATATTCGATATTTTCCTCCGTCGCAAGCTTTCACAGTAAGGTGAACCATCCCAATAAATCCAAGTTGAGTTTGAAGGTGTATCTTTAACCTGAAACTCGGAACCCGAAACTTTCTTTTTTGCGCCTGTAGCTCAGTGGATAGAGCACCGGACTCCGGATCCGGGTGCGGAGGTTCGACTCCTCTCAGGCGCACCAGCCTATCGGAGGCAAAAATAGATGGCTCTCTCAGCAGATTTATACGATACTATTACCAGAATTGTGGTGCTCACCCATTAGTACTTTGATTTAGAAAAAAGCACCTAATCCGTGGGAATAGCTACTCTTTTTAATAGCACACGGATGACACGGATTTAACGGATTTACACTGATTTTATCCGTGGTAATCCGTAGTATCCGTGTTATCCGTGTGCTATTAGATTTTCATAATCAAAGTAGTAGCGGATAAGCACCAGTTACTGTGAGCTAAACAAATACCACCAAATTTAAGGGGGAATTATTAAGGATGAAATGTCGAGGGTTAGCCTTATTGGCAGTCTTTTCTCTGGTTCTATTGGCCGGTTGCGGACGGCATGATCGCAGTCCTACGGCAGCTACGGAAGACGAGTCCAAAAACTCCCAGACTTTAGGAGTAATCAAAGGACATTTAGACTTTGAAGCTGCACAGAGTCCGAGTTCTGCCCCGAGACTTGATGCGCCTCAGTTAAAAGAGGTGAAGGTCTATGCCGAGTCAATAGAGACCTCTGACACCTATCCTGGTGAGCCGGTAGAGGATAACGGGGACTACATTATTAAGCGTCTTCCGGCTGGAAAATATAAGGTCATTGCCAGGACAGAAAACGGGATATACGGGGGCATACTCACAGAAGGAGATGGCACACTTGAAGCCGAGGTTGCGGCTGGAAAAACAAAGGAAATTCAGCAACCGCTCATTCTTTCAACTAAAGGCCGGATTTCAGGCCGGGTGGTGCTTGTTGGGCCTGATGGAAAAAGGCTGCCTGAGACCGGGTTTATGGAGGTCTTTATCCCCGGAAAATCTTTTGGCTCATGTTGGACAACCAGGAAAGGGGAATTTACCTTTTATTATATCCCTGCCGGAAGATATCCCATTGTAGCTGATTACAAAGGAGATAAGGTCACAATAGTCGAGGATGTTGAGGTTAAACTTGGCCGGGAGACCCCATTAGGGGAGATACTGATGCATTCAAGAGAACTCGGCGGGGCAGTTTTTGGGGTAGTTACTGCCTCCTGGAGCCCGCCCTGGCTGAAAGCAAATAGCTTTCCCTGTTCGCCTCCTCCTGAGTTTACCTCAACGGATAGAACTATGCCTGTTGCCCTGAAGCCGATTCCTGGAGCAAAGGTAAGAGTTTATCCCCGAAGTATTCCGGGCAGGAGTGAATTTCAGGGGGAATTCCCGATGGGAACGGCAGCTATTTCCATCCATTCGGGAGACGAAGAAGATATGGAAGGAGGCGGCAATAATAGACAGCCGTCCTTTGAGACGATAACCGATGAAAATGGTAAATATCGAATTAAAGATATTCCGGCCGGCGATTATTATGTCGCTGTTAGTGCCGAAGGATTTGAGGGCCAGGAGATGGCCATAATCATCGAGCCGGATAAGGAGCTGCATCTTGACTTTTCTCTGGTTTCTAAACCGACGGCCTCCATTTATGGACAGGCAGTTGAAGGCAAGGAAGATGATGCCTCTAACTATGGACTGCCGGGTGTGGAGATAGCGCTCGAAATCCTCTGGGGGACAGAGAGATTTACTACTGCCACTGACCGGAGCGGTAGATACCGGATAGATGGAATCCCAGGTTGGCCGGGAGGGGTTGGAATCCCCCTTAATTGTCTGGTTCCCTATGCTGTCCTGACGGCCTCTAAACCAGGTTACAAATCGCAGAAGATAGAAATCTTTGATCCATTGAAGCCGGGCGAGCAGCGAGAGATTAATTTCACCCTTTTACCTGTAGGAGAGAAAACAGCTTCTATTTATGGAGTTGTGACTTACGCCGGTATGGAGATGCCCATCCCGGAGGCCGATGTTACGGTGACTTTATTTACCGGGGAGACCTTTACCACCAGGACTGACGGGAGTGGTAACTATCGGATAGACGGGCTACCTGCCTCAGACGTAATTATCCTCATCTATCCTCCCCCGGCCATTGGGACTGTCACTGCCTCCAGGACCGGATACGGCTCCAGGACAGTTGAACTGCCGGCCCTCGCCTCTGGCGAGGAACGCAAAATCAATCTCTGGCTTGCACCAGTAAAGACGACGGCTTCCATCTATGGGGTTGTATTAGACGGCCTGGTAGACTGTGCGGAAGGGGCGGATTGCCTCGTGCCCATCTCTTCTGTCCTGATCGAAGTCCTTGTAGGTAAAACCAGGCTTACGGCCATCACCGATGAGAAGGGGCGCTATCGAGTTGACGGTATCCCGGCCCAGAGCCCAGCCAATAGTCGTCTGCCGGAGGAGGATACCCTGATTATTGTTTCTAAGAATGGCTATAAACCTCAAACCTATAATTTATCTCCCCCTTTAATCTATGTTGAGGAAAAAGAGATGAACTTCTATCTCATGCCGGAGTTGGGTAAGGGGTCGGTGTTGGGGAAGGTAATGGCCGGAGAATCACCTCTGCAAGGAGTCCGTGTCACGGCTATTCCTAAGGTAGGTATTTATCAACCTCAAGGTAATAAGCCTGAGGCCACTAAGGCTAATTGTGTCATTGACTGGTCGGATATTACCGATGAAAAGGGTGAATACAGGATCGACAACCTGCCGGTTAATGATTACCTGATCATTGCTGAGACAGAAGGTTACAAAAGGCAGGAGAAAGAAGCAACGATTGAGGCGGGCAAAAAAGTGACCGTTGATTTTGATCTTGAACTGATTGAGCTAAAGTTAAACCTGGCGGTGGATACAGGACTTCCGGCCGGCGTGGGTTTAGTTCTTTCCGTGACCAATCCGGCCTCTGTGCCAGTGACCATCTTCTTTTCCAGCGGGCACACCCATGATTTTAGTATCTACGACGCCTCAGGGGAATTAGTCTGGGAATGGTCGTATGGCAAGGTCTTTATTATGATCGCCCTGCCGAAAACATTTAAGCCGGGTGAGACCATGGTCTATAAAGGGATCTGGGATGGCCGGTCTAACGAAGGGGAGGTCGTGCCGGCGGGAAGATACGCGGTAATAGGCAGACTGGCTTCAAAACCAGCCTGGAAAACAGAACCGGTCGAATTCGATTTTGAACCGGGGCAAGGCCCACAGCTTACCTATTCCAATTCCGGCTGTCTTTCTAATCGTGGGGAGCCGGTCAAAGCAAAAGACGAGATAATAGCTAAAGTCGAGGGGAATGAGGTCTATGTTACTCACCGGAATGCCTGGTATAATTGCTGCCTGGAAGAAATTCGCGTAGAACTGGAACAGGAAGGTAACCAATTTAAGCTGATAGAAACCGCGATCCTGGAAGGAAGCGGCTGTCGGTGCATGTGTCTCTACGATGTCTTGGCTGCCATAAGCGACTTAGCAGCCGGGGAGTACATAATCCAGGTCTGGAATGAAGACCAGGGACTGCTGGGGGAGATAACAGTAATTGTACCGTAGGCTTACTCGAGAATTAGATGGAGCACCCACTACCCTGACAAAATAGTTTAAGGTGTCAGGTACGAGCCGGCACCTCCACGTTTTAGGGTTTCTGTGGAAACAACCTTAGAAGGTATAGGTGTTGTTAACCCTTAATAAGAGTTGTGATTTTGACAATAAAGTCTAAGAACAGTCTTAGAACTTTAAAATGTCTTTTCCTCATGTTACCCACTCTTCTTTCGTTGGGTAGTGGGTGCATAATAAAGAAAGAGGTAGGAAATCCTACCCCTTTCTACTTTATTGGCATCTCGTACATGCCAATAATTGTGTGGAGAGTGAACTGTGAGGAATATCTCACCGCCTATCCTTGATTCTAAGTATAGCATTAAATCGAAGAATGATATTTTAAAGGCGTTAGGAATGACCGTCGCCTTTGATCCCTACCAGGCTGATTTTACAAGGATGTATAAAGAGGAGAAATTCCTTGAGAATTTATATATCAGCAAGGTAAAACTTAGCGCGGCGAAGCCGCAACCAACCTTAAGTGCCTTAAGTGCCTAAAGTT
>JASEGY010000033.1 GCA_030019105.1 bacterium
CGCAATCTGCAATCCAAAATTGGTTTGGTTGCGGCCAGAGGCCGCGCTAAGAAAGAGTAGAAGATTTAGCTGAAAGAGAGCAGGTTTCAAGAAGTGAGATTTTAAAAAGAGCTTTAAGGAACTACCTGGCATCAGAAGAAAGATGGCAGATGATAAGAAAATGGGGTGAGGAAACAGCTAAAAAATTCAACATTAAAACAGAAGAAGATGTGGACAGGATAATTCATGAATTCAGGGAAGAGGCAGATCGCAGGCTATTGACCGTGAACCGTGGACCGTCTTAAAGTGGCCGAAACTTTTCGACCTGTACGGTTAGCTTTATTCAATAATCACAAGGGTTAATAGCACACGGATAACACGGATTGTACGGATCAACACGGATAAAAAATCAGTGTAAATCCGTTGAATCCGTGTCATCCGTGTCATCCGTGTGCTATTTACACTTTTCTAACTCAAAGCACTAACGGGTGAATATCTAACCGTACAGGCCGAAACTTTTGATCAATGCCCTGATTTCTTTCAATCCGCAATCCGCAATCCGAATTCCGAAATTGAATAGGGTGCAGATACTCTCCGCTACCATCAACAAATCTGCCCTATTTACCCCCAAATTTCTGCAAATAAACAGGGTAATTTAGCACAAATCGCCCTGTTTGAAACCCGTTTTACCCCAAATGCTTGGGTCAGTAGCGGAGAGTAACTGCACCCAATTGAATAAGGGAGGATATCGTTAATGAATAACCAAAAGAATAACCAAAAGTATTGGAACAAGAGGAGACCCGGATCGTATCTCATAAGTCTCCTCTTATTTTTTATCTTATTCTGGGTGGGGTCAGTTCTCCTCCCAGTCGCCCGGCATGTATTTGCTGCCTGCGCCACAGTTACCTTCGACCGCCAATTATCCGGGGATAAAGTAGGCCAGCATAAGGTTCCTCCCACTGTGCCAATAGATATAACTGTCAGCGCCGAAGTCTCCTCTTCGGTTACCAGCGCCTCTCTGATAGACTACTTCCCTGAGGATTGGACCATACTCGATGCCGGTGGAGGGACAGTAGATCCGGTTGCCCGCACCATCACCTGGTCGGTGGGCGATGTAACTACTACCGTATCCAGATCCTACACCATCTTTAGCCCTGAAAGGACTACCCCGTCTACTAAATATTATTTCCACTCAGAATTGCATTTCTATAACAAGTGTACAGAGACAAGTAGCGATTGGATGGTAATCGTAGCTGATCCGACCTGGTACGTGGAAGGTAATAGCCCTTACCTGGCCCTGGACAGCAATACCCCATGTGTTGATGGCCCTGAAATAGCTACGCTTTCGGCAACCGTGACTAACACCGGAGCTACCACGCTGACTAATGCGACCCTAAGTATAAGCTTTGGCGCTTCTTCACCAAACAGTCTAATCCTGAGTTTAACCTCAGGAGATCAAGCTGTCAGGTATATTGCTGATCTTGACCCGGGTGATACTTACACTGCCTACTGGTTTGTTACTTATCCCCGTTGTGATGCCGGAGACAATGGTTATTACAACGAGAGCTATCCCTATACCTTCACCTTTGATGCCGATAATGCCACGCCAGAGACCAGGAATTTAACTATAACCTCTCAGAACGAAATCAGTGCTTCCGCTAATCAGATAAATGCAATTACTCTCTCTACTTCAGCGCTGTCGATCGGTCAGACTTTTGATGTTGTGGTAGATTATACTCTCGGCCAAATTGGTCAGGATGGTGATGCCTGGCTGCAACCAGTGGGCAACTCGACTTTTGATCCCTCAATGGTCAGATTGATCCGGGCCAAAGCAACTCTCAACGGGATTTCTCAACCTGATAATCAACTATATTTCACCGGGTGGAAAAATAACAACGTCAGCGGAACGGTTGCCTATACCTTTATCGGGATAGGCCCTGGGAGCACTTCCATAAGCCCTTATCAAGAAGCTGCCTCTGGCGCTCAACAAAAGTACACCGGTAATTTTGGCGGCCCTGCGGTTACCGCCACTCCAAGCTTCACTAATACCTTAACCCTTGATAAATCTACGGACAAAGGCATTGCCCCCCCCGGAGATACTTTAGCCTACACTATTACCTACGGTAACACCGGAAGTGATCCCCTCGGTGGTCCGGCCACTAATTCCTCAGTTGTAATAATTGATACCATTCCGGCTAACACAACTTATGTGGCGGGCAGCGCGGGCAGCGATACTATCTCGGCTACCATCTATTGGTCAACCGATGGAGGCAGCGCCTGGGTTGGAACCGAGCCTGCTCCTGCTTCGGTAACCCATATCAAGTGGGTGCTTGACGATGTAGTCCCGCCGAGCACCGACCCGGCCGGTTCAGTAGGCTTCCAGGCAACCATTAATACCGGCGTTAGTGAGTGGACTATTATTCTTAACACCTGTGATATTGGTATTAATAACGGTTCTCCAGTGGGCAGTGATTCCACCAGCACCACGGTCAGGCTTCCGGATGGGGTTATGATCTCCAAGACAGATGGCAAGACTTTAACTTCAGCAAGCGATACCCTGACCTACACCATCACCTACCAAAATACCGGCGATGCTGCGGCGATAGGCGTAGTCATCACCGATACTATTCCAACCGACACTACCTTTTCCTCGGCTTCTGACGGAGGAACCGAATCCGGTGGAGTAGTCACCTGGAACATTGGCACTCTTGATGCAGGCGTCCAGGATTCGGTCACCCTGACCGTAGTCGTCAATGATACCGCCTCCCCTGGAACAAAGATCGTCAACACCGCCACCATTGCTGACAATGGCTTAGACTCGGATACGACCAATAACTCCCAGACAGATACCGACACCGTGGTTAATCCTCAACCGGATGTAACTATCACCTCCAAGACGGATGGCACGTCTACAGCCTCACCGGGCGACACCCTGACCTACACCATCACCTATGAAAATATCGGCACCACTGGGGCTGTCGGCGTGGTCATTACCGATGTTGTTCCAACGAACACTACCTTTTCCTCGGCTACTGGCGGAGGGGCCGAATCCGGTGGGATGGTCACCTGGAACATTGGCGCCCTTGCCACAGATGGCCCCCATACGGCCACTGTTACCGTAGTAGTCGATGACCCCCTGCCCCAGAGAACAACTAATATCATCAATACAGCCAACATTGCCGACGATGGATCAGACTCGGATCCGACCAATAATTTTCAGTCCGATGTCGATTCTGTGATTGATAAAGTGGATGTGACTATCACCTCCAAGACAGATGGCACGGCTACAGCCTCGCCGGGTGACACCTTAACCTACATTATTACCTACGAAAACACGGGTGGGGTCGGCGCCAATGTCTATTATGTCCGGCCTGATGGAAATAACTCTAACTCCGGGACCGGTTCTTCAGCTTCCGAGGCATGGCAGACTATAGATTATGCTGCCTCAACTATAGGGCCAGGTGATATGGTCTATGTTGCCCCGGGAACCTATAATGAATTGGTCACTATAGATAATAGCGGCTCCTCGGGCAACCGTAGCTATTATATCGCGGATACCAACGGCTCAAAATTTTCTGACATCTCAGCCGGAGATGTAATTGTTGATGTCCAAAATAGCCGTAATTACTGTTTTTATCTCCTCGGGAAAAATTATATTACCATAGATGGATTTACAGTGAGAAATGGGGCGGGTACCTGGAGTAATGCCGATATCCATATTGCGAATTCAGACTATATTGAGGTGTATAATTGTACTGCTTCTGGAGGAAGCAACAAGGGAATAGTAGTGAAAGGAGATTCGGATAACTGTCTTATCTCTGATTGTGAAATTAATGGAACCGGATATAGCTTCAGTGTAGAGGGTACCAGTAATGACTGCATCATCAGGCGGTGCAAAATTCACGATATCCCTGATGAGGGAATTACTATCTGGCATGGTTCAAATGGGAATTATAATACCATCGTCGAGAACTGTATTATTTACAATAATGAGGGGAACGGCGGTATTGAAATTGGTGGTAATTCTGATGGGAGTATAATAAGAAATAATACCCTGGTCAATAACGATGCTACTGGCTATGGAAATCTGAATAACAAAGGTGATAACACCATTTGTTTTAATAATATCTTTGATAATGGTGCCAATATAACTATAACTACTACGGGAAGCAATTTCAGCTCTGACTACAACTGTATCCGGGGGACTACTTCTGGGTATACTCCGGGGGCCAACGACCTGACTGGTACCAACCCAGACCTTGATGCCAGTTATCATCTTAATTCTACTTCTCCCTGTAGAGATTCAGGCGCTGATACTTTCAGCGGCCAGAGCGCCCCTTCGGAGGATATAGATACAGGTCCAAGACCATATAATAGTGGCTATGATATAGGTGCGGATGAATATGGGGCTAGTGCCCTCCCTGGTTCCTCCACTGCCGCCACCGGCGTGGTCATCTCCGATACCATCCCAACGAACACTACCTTTGTCTCGGCCAGTGATACAGGGACCGAATCCGGTGGAGTAGTTACCTGGAACATTGGCACCCTTGAAACAGGTGTTCAGGATTCGGTCACCCTGACCGTAACAGTCAATGATACCCTGCCCGCAGGGACAGCGAATATCGTCAATACCGCCACCATTACCGACGATGGATCAGACCTGGACCCGACTAATAATTCCGGGACAGATACCGACAGCGTGTTTGCTCAACCGGATGTGATTATCACCTCCAAGACAGATGGTACGGCTACAGTCTCACCAGGCGATACCCTGACCTACACCATCACTTACCAGAACACGGGTGAGATCGGCGCCACCAGTGTGGTCATTACCGACACGATTCCAACCAATACCACCTTTTCCTCGGCTTCTGGTGGAGGGACATTATCCGGTGACACGGTCACCTGGACCATTGGCACCCTGGAAGTAGATGGCCCCCATCAGATCACCCTGACCGTGGTCGTCAATGATCCTCTACCCGGGGGGACGAAGATCGTCAACACAGCCACCATTGGAGACGATGGCTCAGACTCGGATCCGACTAATAATTCCCAGACAGACACCGACACCGTAGTTGCTCCTCAACCGGATGTGACTATGACCTCCAAGACAGATGGCGCGGATACAGCCTCACCAGGCGATACCTTAACCTACACTATCACCTACGAGAATACCGGCGATGCTGGGGCTGCAAGCGTAGTCATCACTGATACCATTCCCACGAACACCACTTTTGTCTCGGCTCATGGAGGGAGTGAATCCGGTGGGGTGTTTACCTGGAACATTGGCGCTCTTGATGCGAATGATTCCGGCCAGGTCACCCTAACCGTAGTCGTTAATGATACCCTGCCCTATGGAACAACCAATATTGTCAACATCGCTACCATTGTTGACGATGGCTCAGATTCGGATTCGACCAATAATTCCGGGACAGATACCGACACCGTGGTAGCTCAACCGGATGTGACTATCACCTCCAAGACAGATGGCACGGCTACGGCCTTACCAGGCGATACCCTGACCTACACCATCACTTACGAAAATACAGGGGAGATCGGCACCACCGGCGGAGTCATCACCGATACCATTCCAACTAACACCACCTTTGCCTCCTGTAGTCCGGGAACGAGCAGTCAATCAGGACAAGTCCTTACCTGGAACATCGGCAACCTTGCAGTAGATGGCCCGCATACGATTACCCTGACCGTGGTCGTCAATGATACCCTGCCCTACGGGACAGCGAATATCGTCAACATCGCTACTATTGCCGACGATGGCTCAGACTCGGATGTGACTAATAATTCCGGGACAGATACCGACACCGTGGTTGCTTATCCGGATGTGACCATCATCTCCAAGACAGACGGCACGGCTACGGCCTCCCCAGGCGACACCCTGACCTACACCATCACTTATCAGAACACGGGCGAGATCGGCGCCACCAGCGTGGTCGTCACCGAGACCATCCCAACGAACACCACCTATGTCTCAAACACTGGCGGAGGAAGCTATTCCGGTGGGGTGGTTACCTGGACCATCGGCACTCTGGAAGCAGACGGCCCCCATCAGGTCAGCGTGACTGTAACAGTTAATAATCCTCTGCCCCAGGGAACAACGAATATCACCAACACCGCCACTATTGCCGACGATGGCTCAGACTCGGATCCGGCCAATAACTCTGCCACCGATACCGACAGCGTGGATGCTCAACCGGATGTGACTATCACCTCCAAGACAGATGGTGCGGATACGGCCTCACAGGGTGATACCCTGACCTACACCATCACTTACCGGAACACGGGTGAGATGAACGCCACCGGTGTAGTCATCACCGACACTATTCCGACTAACACAACCTTTGTTTCGGCCTCTGCTCCAGGGTCTGAATCCGGCGGGGTGGTCACTTGGAACATTGGCTCCCTGGGAGTAGATGGTTCTCATCAGGTCACCCTGACCGTGGTGATCGATAATTCTCTGCCCCAGGGGACAACCAATATTGTCAACACCGCCACTATTGCCGACGATGGCTCAGACTCGGATGCGACCAATAACTCCGGGACAGATACCACCTCCGTGACTGTTCAACCGGATGTGAGTATCACCAAGACAGATGGCCGGAGGAAGGCCTGGCCAGGCAGTACTCTGATCTATAACATCACCTACGAGAATATCGGCGATACTGGGGCTGTCAGCGTGGTCATCACTGATACCGTTCCGGACCACACCAGCTTTGTCTCAGCCACGGAACCATATAATATAGTCTCTGAGGTGGTCACCTGGAACATTGGCTCCCTTGATGCAAATGATTCCGGTCAGGTCACCCTGACCGTAGTGGTTGATGTTCCCCTGGCCGAAGGGACGGATATCTACAATACCGTCACCATTACCGACGATGGTTCAGACCCGGATCTGAGCAATAACTCCTACACAGATATCGACCTGGATCCTCAACCGGAGGCCAGGTTTACCGATTCAAGCTGGACAGAGGTAATTTTTTATCAGGTCTGTGATAATGTCTATATCGAGGTCGTAGATGAGCCGGGTCAGGATACTATTACTATCACCCTTTACAGTTATGACTCTTCAGACACAATTGATGCGGAAACAGTAACACTGACCGAAGACCTGGTGGAGACCGATGTATACAGGGGGTCTATCTCCACTTGCTACCACTATGCCGCCGCTGGTTGTCCCCTCGGATATGACAATGGCATCCTCTCGGTCAACCCCTTTGATGACCCGGGAACGAAACAGTGGATCGAATATACCTATAAGGCCATCACACCCTCAGCAGATTTCCGCCGGCCCAATCTTGCCTTCCCCACTGTCCCGGGTACCGAATGGGTTACTCCTGCCTCGCTTAATGTTTGTCAAACAGATGGTGAATTCAGACTCACCTTTTTGAATAGCGGTCAGGACACGGCTTACGATGCAGTCATCGTCATTGATACCCTGCCCGACGGATATAGCTATGTCCCTGGCTATGGCAAGATTATTTCCAATGATAATCCGACCGGATATGCCGTTGAGCCGGATACTACTTCAGTTCCCGGAGACTGGATATGGAATTATGATGGATTGGACGGTAATCCCATCTGGGACATTGCCTCCGCTGATACCCGCACCCTGGTCTTTGCCCTCACCCCGAGCTGCAACTCTCCGGAAGCGAGCGAAATATGGTTCAGGACTTACTTTCGCATAGGGAGTTGTGCGACCGCCCTTGATCTTACTGGTGATGACCAGAACGGCAACAACTTCCAGGCGGTAAGTATAACCGTTAACCAGGCAAGTTTAAGCCTGACCAAGACGGCTATTGAGCTCAACGGCAGTTCCATTACCCCCACCTCTTCGCCTACTGCCTCGCCAGGCGATGAGATCACCTGGTTGATTACGGTTTCCAGCAATGGGGATACGGCTCCCTTAGTTAATGTTGAGGTCACTGACACCCTTGGGGCAGGTCTGACTTATGTAGCCGGCAGTTCCATCGCCGATGATTCTGATACGAAGCATCTGGTCTGGACAAGCGCTCAGGAATCCGGTCTGGCCTCTATCGATCCTGGCGACACGGTCGGCCTCACCCTCAAGACCCTCGTAGGTTGTGCCGGACTTTCCAACAATGTCTCAGCTACCTGGGGATGTGATGAAAACAACGACTGTCAATCAACTGATGTGACGGCTGTAGCCAGCGTTACCCTTGATCCGCAGGGGCCGGACCTTGCCTTTAATCCACCTAACTTTAACTTCAGTTACTGTTATGATATTGATACTTACACTATTACTATTCAAAACAACGGCGGCGCTTATGCCCGTAATATCACCCTGATAGGTTCAGGGCTTTCTTCTTATTTAACCCTTACCAATGTATCTCCTTCCGGAAGCTATGATTCTCCTTCCCAAACCTTTACCTTGCCCGATCTTGCCCCTGGAGATACGGTGGAAATCACCTTTACCGCTGCCCCGCTGAATGGCTGGTGTAGTTGGTCCGGTCTCCAGCCGACAAGAATAGTAAATTGGACACTCAACTACTACAATGGTTGTAATAATTCCTTTAGCAAGACGGACTCATCTAACATCACTATTAGCCCTCAATCTACCCTCACCGTAACCAAGTCATCTAACCCCACCATTGAGATGTATCTGGGGGAGACGATCCAATATACCCTGACTGTCGATTACAATGGCACAACTTCCTGCCCGGGGCCATCTACTCAGGTCAGCGTAACTGATACTTATCCTAATGGTTTTACTGTCCTTGATGCAGATGGAGGAAATACAGACACACCAGGGATTATTACCTGGTCATATACCCCGGATGGTGTTACTTCATGGGTAAAGACCGTCCTGCTTCAAGCTCCGCCCTATGATGAATGCGAAACATACGCCCAGACCTATGCCTACAACTATGTCTATGCTTCTCTAACTGATTGCTGTGGTTGTTTCCTCTCTGATCAAGACAGCACCATGATTGCCTTAGAAGCTGAGGAATTTTTTACCTCAGAGCGAACACCTTATGCGACCACCTTCCAGAAATGTTCATCCATAGATTTTGCTAATACCTACAGCTTTGACAACAGCAGTGTCTGGGATACAGTTAACTGGAGTGATATGATATTTTATGAGTCAGGGGCCAACAATATGGACTTTGTCGCGGGAAGCCTTAGTATTACTGTTGATAGTGGCACTCAAGACTGCACCATCTCCGGCCAAAACTTTAGTGATACCACCTTTGTTCATGAGATTATTACCTATTACTATGAATTTGATTTTCCTGCTGACTGTGATGCCATCCCTGTCAAAGGTTCCACCATGGTCATTACCTATCAGATGCAGGCTACTGACACCTCTTCACCAGGCTGTGATACTTCCTACTCCTTCTACGACTGGTCAACCCTCGATGTAGGCGTAGATTTGACCGGTAATTGTTATGACGCAGACAGATATATTGAAGAAACCACCTATCTCACCCTCCAGAATCCTGATATGTACCTCACTGTCTCTGACCACACCATGGATGAATGTGATACTACCACTGTCACTATTAATATCACCAAGACACCTTCTTCTTTAGCTGCCTATGATGTCCGGGTACAGCTTAACATGGGCAATTACGCTCGTATTTCTGATTTTAGTTACCCTGTTGGCCCTACCCCTACCTGGAATGATCCTTACCTTGAATACGGCGATGCCTTTGGCGTTGATACGAATAGCGCCCAGATCACCTTTGATCTGGAAAGATACTGCACCTCCTCAGGCGGAATCTCGGCCACTGTCTATTACGATGACTTGTGCAATAATGATGATCCTGATAGTTATGATCAGATGTGTTCGTACTCTGATAATATGGTAGTCACCCTCCAGGATGGGGATCTCTCCATTATAGTCAGTCCTGACCCTATCATCATCACGGCTGATACGGTTGCCTGGACGGTTTACGCCTACAATAACGGAGTTGGGGCCATCCAGAATGTGGATATCCACGATACCCTGGGCAGCGGCTACTCTAATATGACTTATCAAATTATTGACCACACTGGTTCTCCGGCGGCAGCAGATGGCTATGATACATTAGCTGCCGGAATACACGAACTCCATATTCGCATCCATGAGATCCCTGGTAACAGCAACTGGCAGATTCGGTTTACGGCTGATGTGGATGCATGCCAGGTCGGCGAACTTGAGAATCGTATTATCCAGGCCTTCTGGAGCTGTCACCCCACCAGTGACGCCTGTGAAACTGAAATCGCTACTCCGAGTATCACTCAGGCGATCCTGCGTGAGCCGTCACTTTATATAAAAGTTCAGCCCATCCCTACTTCGGTCAGTGCCATTAATATCTGTGGTACCCAGGATTTTCAGTTAATTATCCGCAATGACGGCCCAACATATAACTACGATGTTGTGTCCACGGCTTCTTTCATCCCCGGCCAACTGGACTATATCTCAGGAAGTGCGGTCATCACTAAAAATGGCTCTTCTATTGATTCGCCAACCCCCCATAATCCGACTGTCGTTCCAGGGGTTGGTCTTGTCTGGGACCTTTCTACCTGGGGGATTGATGACCTGGCCCCGGGAGATGAAATAATTATCAATTTTGATATAGATGTAGACTGTAGCTATGTAACCAGCCAACTACTCCCGGAGGCATCTTACCTTGAACCCTGTGGCCAGGCCGGCACAGTCAGCGCCTATGGCCGGTATATAGCCGCTACTACCCCGGATTTAACCGTAGACAAGACCATCAATCCCTTCCCTGGCAAGCCAGGCCCTACAACCTGGACTATCAGGCTTTTCAACCAGGGGAATGGTGTCACCGACCGGATCGTGGTTATTGATACCCTGCCCAGTTATATGTATTACACGGGTTCAAGTGAACCACCTTATTCCGGTAATATTGGAGATACGGTAATTACCTGGGTTTTTGATCGGCCGGACAGCACCATCAATCCCGGCAGTGCTTACGAATTTACTGTTACCGCCACTATGGATGACTGTCCCCCGCCGGCTTCCGCTAACGAGCCTAATACAGCGGCAGCCATAGTGGGGTGTAAGGGTGCCGGAGAAAATGACTTTGAATGTATCATTAGCATTACCAAGGATTTTGATGCGTCTTCTCCCTATTGGAGCATCGGAGGGTCCAATCCGGACAGCTTCAGTGTCACTCAAACCATCGGCTCAACCACCTCCTGTGACACCGATGCTGCCTGGGTGTTATTATTTGAAAATAATGACGAAGTTGATGGCAAAGCCCCTATTACTATCTATGACACCTTACCGTCCGGGGTGGAATATGTCAGTTCCACCGTAAGCCATGATACCGGCAGTGGGTGGACACCAGTCAGCCCTGATTCAATCGACACCTCTACCCAGACCATTATCTGGAGCCTCTCAAGCACTGATCTTGCCGCCGGTGAGAAACTGAGGGTTGATCTGGTAGTGCGGAGTAACTGTGGTTTTGCCGGCGGGACGAATTCTATCTCTCTTAAGATTTTCAACTGTATTGGCACCGAGTATACACTACCTACAGATGGCCCGGACACAGCCACTGTTTCTGATCCAGGCGAATCCGACATCTCGGTGACTAAAACCCCGACAGATACTCAAGATCCCTTTCCCGGCCGGGTCGGCTCAAGCAGGGCATGGACTATTAGTATTTCCAATAGTGGAGACGCGGCCACCGACCGGGTCGTGGTCACCGATACCTTGCCCAGGTATATGTCGTATGCAAGTTCAAGTGAAGGGCCCTACAGTGTAGACAGTTCCGGAACCCGGACTGTCGTTACCTGGGTCCTTGATCGACCGGATAGCACCGTCGCTGTCAGCGGGTCTTATCAATTTACCCTCACCGCCAATATGGCTGAATGTCCTGCGGCAGCTTACGCTGATGAACTAAATGAGGTTAAAGCTGTGAACGGATGTAGGGATGACGGAGATACGGAGCTTAGATGTATTGTTGATACTGCCTCGGACTCTGATGAGGCTACCCCCTATTGGAACATTGGAGAAGTCGATTCAGACAGCTTCAGTGTCACTCAAACCACTGAAAATCCCGTCTACTGTGATACCGATGCTGCCTGGGTGCTATTATTTGAAAATAACGACGAAGTTGATGGCAAAGGCCCCATCACTATCTATGACACCTTACCGGCCGGGGTGGAATATGTCAGTTCCACCGTAAGCCATGATACCGGCAGTGGGTGGACACCAGTCAGCCCTGATTCAATCGACACCTCTGCCCCGACTATTAGTTGGACCCTTCCCTCAGGGACTAATCTTGACGCCGGCGATAAACTGAAGGTTGATCTGGTGGTGCGGACTAACTGTAATTTTAACGGCGGAACAAATTATACCTCCCTTACTCTTTACAACTGTCTTACTCCACCTGAATTCTATTCACTGCCTGTGGATGGTCCTGATACTCAAACAGTAACAGGGGATAATACCCCTCCGGATTTGTCTGTAGATAAGTTCAGTAAAGATACCACCTATTTTGCCGCGGAAGATACGGTTGCCTGGACCATTACCGTCACTAATAGCGGCACTCCAACCAGCCGCACCATCATTATTGATACCCTGCCGGATTTTGTAACTTATAATATTTACTCTGTTACCAGCGAACATAGCTTGAACTGGATTACTTCTCCGACCGGCGCCCCGGGTGAGGTCCTGCAATGGGTAACTGACTCGTCAATAATAAACGGCTCTCCGCTAACCCTTACTTTAACCGGCGATGTAACCTGTAACGATTCGACCACACCGAATGTGGTCCAGGTACTGACCGGTTGTCCTGACCTGGATGATACCACGGCAATCAAATATGTGTGTGAGGTGGATGTTGAATCCGATTCCTCGACTCCCTACTGGCAGGTAGCCGAGTATCATCCGGAAGATTTTGCGATTACGCAAAACCTGCCTGCGTTCGGATATTGTGATACCGGGACCTTTACCTTAACCTTTGAGAATAAAGAAGATATTGGCGATATAACTGCGTATGGAGCAATTACTTTGACCGATACACTACCGGCCGAGTTGTTCTATATCGAGACGGTTTCGATTATCCATACCGATTCTACAGGCGCGACTACCCCAATTACCGCTACCGATAGCCCGGCCCAGGAGGCAGAAGGGCTGCTAAGCTGGATTCTGCCGGGAACTTTGGACCTGTCGCCAGGAGAAACTATTGCCCTGACCTTTAATGTCGGCAGCAGATGTGACTTTGCCGGCGGTCAGAACAATGTGCGGTTCACTGCCCACACTTGCTTTGGCGATACATATTCGCTGCCTGCTGCCGGGCCGGACACAGATAATGTGCCTGATGCTGCAGGAATGCCCAACATTTCTGTTGAGAAAATCCCGGCCACCTTTGATGCCGAAGGACCCAATACCTGGACCATCAGGCTAACCAATACCGGAACTGCCGCCACTGACCGCACCATTGTGACTGATACCCTGCCGGATTATGTTACCTCCTATTCTGCCGGCCCCACCTGGACAACCGAAGAGGTGATCGGTGGGGATACGGTTCTCACCTGGGTAATTAACACCCCGATTGCGAGTGGCGGAGGAACCTTTGATATTAACTTCTCAGGCACTATCAGTTGTATCCACACGGATGAGGCCAACACGGTTTCAGTCGTAACCGGCTGCGCTGATCTGTTTGATTCGATGGCCTTGTATTGCGTAGTTAATAGTGATAGTGACGTCTCTACTCCTTATTGGGTCTTGAAAGAGACTGATATCTCCATTGTCCAGACCCTTCCTCCGGAAATCCAGGTCTGCACCCTCCATGATGGAAGTGACTCCGATACCTTTGTCATTACCTTCACCAATCTTAGCCCAGCGGAGACAAACAATGAGAGCATCACCGGTTATTCCCCGATCACCATCACCGATACCCTGCCCCAGGGGATAACTTATGTCTCCGGTTCGACTACCATTATCTGGACCGGAGAAGCAGACTGGACGACTAATCCGGCTACTACCGGCAGCGGAGTAGCCGGTGATACGCAGATCCTGGTCTGGACCTTGCCTTACAATTTTGATCCACAGGATGTTATCTCAGTTACCTTCAAGATTGAAAACCCCTCTTCATTAAGCTGTGAGGACTTCCCTGAGTTGTCACAAAACACGGTTGGCATCCGGATGCATCCCTGTGACGGTGGGGACACTTATGGCTTTTCCAATACCTCTTCTAACATCCAGAAATTAGACCCCAACCTCTCCATCACCAAATCAGTCGTAGATACTAATGCCACCGGTCGTGATCCAACCAATGCCTGGCTTATCCCTGGCGATACAGTAGCCTACACCATTACTGTCACCAACAGTGGTGACGGCGAGGCCAGAAATGTGACCATTACCGATACCCTGAGTAATTATCTCCATTTTACCACTGAATCCCATTCTGCTGGTGACACCTTTGAAGGGTATACCGGTGGATATAACGACGGCAGTTGTTCGTGGACTATCGCCCGGATACTTCCTGCCGGAGGGACGGCCACGGTTACCCTTTATGCCACGGTCCTGCACGATCTTTACGGTGACAACTCTTCGGAACCGGATATGCCTGACGGCACTGTCATCACCAATGCGGCCGGCAGTCTGACCGCAACCGATGCCTGCTGCCCTGACGTAGTTGACACCGGGGCATTAAGCCTTGATGTTGAAGCCCCTTATGTCTGGGTAGAAAAACACCTGATTAACCCAGCCCCGCCTGACGTTCCCTCTGTGGGTGATCTAATAACCTTTAGAATTGACTACGGCAACACTGGCTCCAGCACCGCCTACGATATAGTCATTACCGATACCCTGCCTGGCGGACTTCAGTATGTCTCTGGTGGCAACTGGGATGGAAGTGTCATCACCTTTGCTGACGAATTCATTGAGCATGGTAGTGTCGGCAATCCGGGCTGGCTTGATCCCGGAGAAACCGCCTCGGTTTATTGGCAGGCTAATATTGTTTCTGCCCCCATAGGTGGAATAAACAACATCGCTGTCCTTGATCATCAAGATGATAACGGCAATCCCAGGGAGCAAATCTCTGACACTGAATCCTTCTCGGTGTTTGTCCTTGATCTGGAAAAATCTGCTCCAGCAACAGCCGCCCCGGGAGATGCGATTACCTTCACTCTCACTATCGTCAATGACTCCTCTGACTCGATCTCCAGTTTGAACCTGACTGACACCTTACCAACCTGGGTCTCTTTCGTGTCCGCCAGTGATGGTGGCGACTATGATACATCTGCCCACACCGTCTACTGGCTCCTTGGCACTATCCACCCTCAGAGCAGCCGGGTAGTCACAATTGATGTCCTTGTCTCAGAAACGGCACCCGACCAGACCGTCCTTCAAAACAATGCCACCCTGGTCTATAGCGGTGGCACGATAGATGCCTCTTCCAGTACCACTGTTGGAGGGGCCGTTATACTGGAGGTAAACAAACATGCCTCCTGCTATCCGGGCACTACTTGTACCCTTCAGCCAGGCGATACCTTCAGCTACACTATCCGCTATGAAAACATTGGTTCAGGTATAGCTAAAATAATCATTACCGATACCCTCCCGGCCGATGTGACTTATATCGAGGACAATTCCAGTTATTCCCATACCAATGTCGGGCAGGTCTACACCTGGCCTGATGTCTCCTCAGAAACCTATTCTGCCGCCGGATTTACCGTGGGATACTTTACCGTCACTGTCCGGCTCAACGATACTGTTACTCTCGGCAAGCTCTTCACCAATGAGGTCACCCTGAGTTATTGGGATAAGGGTAATGGCACCTTCTTTGGGACGTTATATGATTCGCTGACTTTAAGAACCTCTGCTTCCATTCCGGCTGCCCCCATTCAGATTCAGAAAGTCTCTACCACGCCGGTGGTCAATGCCGGCGACCCGGCCGGCTATATCCTGACCGTAACCAATACCGGCACCTCAGACCTTGATAATATTGTCGTGAGGGACACCTTCCCCTCCGGCATAACATACAACCCAACCTATCCGTCTGTCCCGGCTGCAACCAATAGCCCCAGCAGCGGAGACACAATTTTAGTCTGGAACTTCACTACCTCAGCCGATCTACCGGACACCCTCCATCCAGGAGAATCAAGACAGATTCAAGTCACCGGCGTTGCTGATATTAGTGCCTCAGGAACCCTGGCCAATCAAGCTACGGCAGACGCCCTTGACATCTACGGCGTTCCGGTTGAGCAGGCCGCCGATACCACCAGCGTGGTTGTTCTCACACCAACCCCAGCTTTACAGATCGAGAAGGTTACTTCTACCTCAGTGGTTAGCGCCGGTGATTCCATCACCTACATCTTAACTATCAAGAACTACGGCAGCCAGTTAATCGACAATATTACCGTAACCGATACCATCCCGGCCGGCCTGGACTATGTCCGCTCAGAGCCGGCTCACAGCGGAATCAATGGCCAGGCGGTGAGCTGGACGATCACCTCACTGGCCCGGGGAGAAGAAAGACAGATACAGGTAACGGCGGCTACGACCATTGATGATTCCGGCAGCTACATTAACCCGGCCAGCGTTTACGGCCAGGATGAGAA
>JASEGY010000340.1 GCA_030019105.1 bacterium
TGAATGGCTCAATTTATCTGAGCAAAAGTGGCTCAATTTATCTGAGCGCTATAGGTCAATGACCAAATTTTTTGCCCTGCCTGGCCTCAGGCTGGGGTATCTGGTGAGTTGCCCCGAAATTGTCAAATCCCTGCAAGAATACAAAGAGCCCTGGACAGTTAACGCCCTGGCCCAGGCAGTAGGTGAACACGTTATCTTTGATGATGAATATATCCGTCAAAGCAGGGATTTTATCTCTACGGAAAAGGAATTTTTGTACCAGGAGCTGGCTCAAATAGAGTCCTTCTACCCCTTCAAGCCTGCGGCCAATTTCATCCTCGTCCGGATTGCGAAATGCGGAACGCGGATTGCGGATTGCGGATTGCGGAATGCGGATTGCGGAATGCGGAATGCGGATTGCGGATTGCAGATTGCGGATTGCGGATTGCGGATTGCGGATTGCGAATTGCGGATTGCGGATTGCGAATTGCAGAACAAAAAATCCGAAATCCGAAATCCGAAATCCGAAATCCAATGGGCTGATCAGCTAAAAAAGCTCTTGATCAAAGAGGGATTTCTCATTCGTGATTGTTTTAACTTCAGGGGGTTGGATGGAAGGTTCTTTCGCCTGGCCGTCAGAACCAGGGAGGAAAATACAGCCATTGTCGGGACGTTTCATAATCGTCCATTTTTCTGAATATATATAGCTTTTAAGATAATGTTTTTGGGGTAAGCGAACTCAAGACAGGCTGTTCAACTTTTGGAGTTAATCCTTTAGGATTTCATTAGTTATGAAAGGCTAAAGCCTAAACTCCAATTGATAGCCAACCCCAAAATCTTTTTCTTAAGCACTATATTTGTTGGGATGGTTCACCTTACTGTGAAAGCTTGCGACTGATTAAAATATCGAATATCGAACAAGGAATAATGAATGTCGAAGGAAAACGGGGAACAAGACTTCATAATTCGAAATTCTTTATTCGATATTCGATATTCAATCCACAAGTTTTCACAGCAAAGTTGTAGATTATGAACCGTCCCTATTTGTTCTTACTCAAAGCAGCTTCGAGCCGGGCCATCTCTTTCTGGCCGGCTTCAATTTGCTTCAACTTCTCATCCCACCAGTTTTGGTTGGATATCAACCCTGCCTCTATTTCTTCTATCCCCCTTTGGACTATCGCAGGAGCAGGTCCTCCTGAGCAACGTTTCCGGCTGATTATCCTCTCCGGGTCTTGATAGTCTTCAACTTGATCCCCGGTGGCAGATAAGCTAAGGTTCTCTTCCGATATGGCCTGTTTAAGGGCAGAGAAAGAGACCTTGTCCTCACCCTTAGAGTATTTCACTGCCTTGCTAATGAGGGATTTGGCCTGCCTGAAAGACAAACCATGATGGCGCACCAGGGCCTCGGCCAGGGCAGTAGCCGTAATAAAACCACGCCCGCTCTCTTCGAGCATCCTTTTTTTATTCACTTCGAGAGAATCAATGACCCCCTTGAGAATGACAGGGCAGGCGCCGGTTTCACGGATAAGGTCCATTACCAGATATTTGGTCCATTGGGAATCCCGATTGTAACCGAACAGGTTTGATTGGCCAATAGAGAGCAGAGAGATTAAAATCCCTTGAGCAATAGCGGCTCTGGCCTTGATAACCTCCAGGCTGCAGGGGTTCTTTTTCTGAGGCATAATCGAGCTTCCGGAACAGTAAGCATCGCTTAGTTTAATAAAGTTGAATTCTGAGGTGGAAAACAGGATAAAGGATTGGGCGATGGCAGAGAAATGATTCATCATCAGGGAGATGGCGGCGGCCAGGGATGCCTCCGGCTCCCAGCGGTTGGTGATCGGATCAAGGGAGGTAAGATGGGGAGAGTCAAAGCCCAATAATCGAGAAGTGAGTTCCCGGTCCAGTTGAAAGGTAGTCGAATAAGCAGCGGCGCTGCCAAGCGGGTTCTTGTTGAAGAGGTTGTACCAATCCCGGAGTCGCTCCAGATCCCTTTGCATGCCTTCCGCAAAAGAGAGAAGAAGGTGCCCGAAGGTGGTCAGCATAGCGTGCTGATGATGGGTGTAACCCGGCATAATCGTGTTTAGGTGTTCTCCGGCCCGGGTTAGCAAACCTTTAATAAGGCCGGTCAGAGAAGCGGAGAGTTTGATGACTTCGCTTCTCAGATAAAGCCGCATGTCAAGGGCGACCTGGTCGTTCCGGCTCCTGCCGGTGTGAATCTTGCCCCCCGCCTCCATCCCGCATCGCTTGACCAGAAAGGCCTCTATGTTGGAATGGACATCTTCTTTGGCCGGATCAAGTTTAAATTCCCCGGCCCGGTAAAGATTTTCGATCTCAGCTAAGGCCTCAAGGATTAAGCGGGCCTCATCTGAGGAAATAATCCCCTGTTGCTGAAGCATCAGGCAGTGGGCCTTGTTGCCTAACAGGTCAACTTCAATCAGGTTCTCATCGGCCGGTGCCAGGCCGGTTACATCCCGTCCGGCCATAAATTCGATCGTTTCCTGGGCCGGCTGCTTATCAAAGGCATCCCCCCAGAGTCGGGTAATATCCATGGAATCCTCCTCGGTATAGAGATAACGGCCTTGATCATCGTTTCGGCCACTCAAGTCGAAAATAGGAAATGGGAAATTAGGAAATGGGAAGTATCGGGACGGTTCATTTTATCGTTTTCCCGTATCCTCTTCAAATTTAATGGGTATCTGTTGTAAGTTGTAAGTTGTAAGTTGTAGGCGTAACCTATAACTTCAGACCTCGTGCTTTCATATCTGGAATAAGGGCAATTTCTGGACAGTCTTGATTGACAATAAGCAAGCATAGTATACAGATTGATAATAAAGTAGTCTAATGATTAGGGATTGACGGATGCGGCTGTCCAATTATTGCACAACTCCCTGTGGCCAAAAGGCTTATTGTCGATTTGGTGAGGGCAAAGCACGAGGTCTGAACTTACAACTTACAACACAGATTGCCCCGAGTTATTGAGAAGGTACAAAATCGCAGATTATGCCCGCGTTGAGTATATTTTCTATCATAAATCTGCCCCAAAGTCAAGACTTTTTAGAGTTGATTTCCCTGGGAGGCCCACATTTAGAACTTGATATGCATGGCCGCCTTCAATTAATCGAGCCAACCGAGCCCCGCAGTTTAAGACAGCCTTTTGATTTCTTTCTCCGATCCTTAGCCCAGGACCAACGGGAAAACGCTATCGGCATTATCCTTTCCGGCACCGGGACCGGCGGCACCCTGGGCTTAAAAGCGATTAAGGGAGAAGGCGGGCTGGTTATGGTTCAAGATATAGAGTCGGCCAAATATGACGGCATGCCAAAGAGCGCCATAGACATGGGTCTGGCGGACTATATCCTGCCTGCCAGGGAAATGCCGCTGCAACTGATGAAGTATGTGAAATACTCTCACATCAGGCATATCAGGGAAGATAAAGCCCCTGACGCGCTCCAGAAGGTATTTATTATCCTTCGAAACCAAACAGGGCACGATTTCTCCCTCTACAAGCAAAATACCATAATGTCTCTGAACTGCGAAGCGGGGAGACAGGCAAAAAAGTGAGAGAGAGCAGTATCTCCAGACTGGCGGAAAGGATGCTGCTGGATAGCTACGCCCCTCCCTCTGTGATTATCAATGAAAAATGTGACATCTTATATTTTCATGGCCGAACCGGCAAATACCTCGAGCCGGCCCCTGGCGAGGCCGGTTTTAATATCCTGGAAATGGCCCGCCAGGGTTTGAAATCTAAATTGAGGGCGGCCATTTGTGAAGCCGTCTCTCAAAGATTGGACGTTCTCCATAAAGGTTTACGAGTAAAGGATAACGGCGGGTTCCAGGCCGTTGATTTAATAGTCAAGCCTATTAAGGCCCCGGAATCTATGCGGGGATTAATCCTGGTCGTGTTCGAGGATGTGGCCTCTCCCAAATATTCGGAATCAGTTAAAACAGCGCCCGGCACGCCCGAAAGTACGGACCAGCGGATTTCAGAATTAGAGCAGGAATTAGATTACACTAAGGAAGACCTTCAGACCGCTATTGAAGAACTGGAAACCTCCAACGAAGAACTGAAGTCAACCAATGAGGAACTGCAATCCACCAACGAGGAATTACAAAGCACCAATGAAGAATTAGAGACCTCCAAAGAGGAGCTGCAATCGTATCTTCTTCAAATCTAAGGGTAAGAGCCAAAGGGTTCAAAGTTCAGGGTTCA
>JASEGY010000341.1 GCA_030019105.1 bacterium
GTTGCCCGGAAGAAATCACAGGAAAAACGATGAAAATGAACCGTCCCCTAATTTCAATCTCTCAAGAGCTTCTTCTACAGGAATCGCAGGATCAATATCCAAATTTTTTTCTGCTTTTGCCTTTCTCAAAAACCACCTTACCTTTTCCTCGTCTATATCCTTCAAGGTCGCCCTTTCACAAATCTGAGAATCAAATTGAAACTTATCTTTGTGCCGTTCTAACAGCAATCTCTCATATTTATCTCTGGTCATTTGTGTGGTAGTAGAGCCTACCCTTTTATATGCTCTGCCAAAAGCTAAATGAGGTTTATTAGGGCTTCCATCTATGGTGATTACGATGATGCCTTTATCTCCCGACTCCTTTACCACTTCAATCTCAGGATAAAGAACCGGATCAGTATGGGCAGAGATTTTATTTGCTATTTGCTTTACCGTCTCTCTGCCGATTATCACCTCTTTGACTTTGCCCTTATCCCCTACTCCAACGAGAACACATCCTCCATCGGAATTGGTATTAGCAAAGGCAGTCAATGTTTGAATAATTCTGTCTAATTCAGCAACAGATTCTTTGAACTCTAATCGCTGCCCTTCACCTTGGGCAATTAAGCCCAATATTTCTTCTTTAGACATGCCTGGTTTCTCCGTTGATTTTTGCCAATTATCCCGGCCAGCTTGGGATAGCGGCGAAGGATTTTTTTATGGGCCGCAGATGGCTGCAGATTATCAGGATTAAAGAGGATGATGTCAACCAATTCAACTTCGGCTCTTATGAGCCTACACCTCTTTGACGACATAAATAAATCAAGGAACTCAACAACGACCTTTATTATTCTTGTTAAGTCAACTCCGTTTCCCATTACTCAATTACTCGTCCCCCATTACAAACTCCATAAAGGCGCTATGAACCGGGATTCTTCCTGGATGACGGCATCAAAGAAAGAACACGTTCATATTCAGCCAGTTTACTGCGTAAAGTCACTAATAATTGGGGTGATGCCTTTACCAGGGAGTCACTTTTCTCCCAGGTCTTCAGTATCTCCGATGTTAATATAACGGCTTCCGTCTTCTTGCCCAAGTCTTCCATCGCCTGGATTTGGTCAAGAAGCATGTTAAAAGTGTCTTCTAAAGAGAATGGGCTGTGATAATTACCTTCAATACAGGCCTGTACAAAAAGTTGAGTCCCTTGTTGAATGTTGGATTCAGAAATCGCCAGTTTTCCTGAAAGAAAGAATAACCCGGCCAAGAGGTAATGATAATCCGATTCCTTTGCTGCTTTAATACCCTGTTCAATAAACTGTTTTGCCGATTCAAATTTGGCTTCCGTAAATTCAAGTTCTCCCAGTTGATAGAGGCAAGATACCAGACCGTATGTATCTTCTACCTGGTTGAACAGATTTTTTGCCAGTTCATAGCAATTCGCGGCATTTATAGGATCTAACATATTACAATAGGCTTTACCCATCTCAAGGTAGTTGCCGGCAATAGCATGTTTGTTTCCCGATTGTTCCAGCAATGATAGGGCTGTTTCAAACAAACCTAAAGATTCTTCAGCACCTCCAATCAAATTGATAAAAGATGCGGCCATGGACAGGACTTTGCCTCTTTCTTTTTCCATTTCTATATCTTCAGAGAGACGTAAAACTTCTTCACATACCTTAATTGCTTCATCAGTCCTGCCAGCCCGGTGAATAGCCTCTGCAAAATAGGTCATACAGGTACATAACTCAACAATATTTTGCTCTTTCTCCAGTAAAGATATAGCCTCCTGGTAATTGGTGATAGCAGCCTCCCAATCTCCCTTTTGCAGGAACGTCCAGGCAATAGTTGATAGGGATTTTGCCAGAAAGATATTATCACCGGAAACCTCAGCCGATTTAAGGCAGTTTTCACAGAATCTGAGGGCATCGGGCCATTTGTTCCTGAGCAACAAAACAACAGCAATCTTTCTCTGTAACTGGGCTTCAGTAAAAGTATCATTCGCAGATGAAGCGATTTTCAACGCATCATTATACTGCTCCAAAGCATCATCCCAGTTCCCCTGGGATCTTAGGACATCACCAGTTCCCATAATGATAGAATAATAGATTTCCCGGTCGTTGATCCTTTGAACATCCTTTCCAGCCAGGTTATACAGTCGAATTGACTCCGGCAGGTCTCCCTGTAAATATTTGATACGTGCCAGGGTGACACATAGCGAGCATCTCAAGTAATACCCTAAATCAAATTGATCTTTAAAAAGTTCGTGGCAGAGTTTTTCAGCTTCAGATATATTACCATTTTCTAATAATTGTTTTGCCTTAATAGCAGAAACAAATCTTCCTGCAAACTTGTAAATAAAATTACCTGCAATCTGTTTTTCCTTTTCAGAAAGGACATCATCCTCTAGAATAGCAATCACAGGGCTGAGTACCGGGTTGTCATGATAGCCATCAATTACCAGGAAACCAGCACTTTCGATAAGCCGCAACTTTTCCAGTTTATCCAGGTGAAGGATAGAAGCAATAGATTTTAAAATTGCAGGTTCCGGAGGATACCGGGACCCTTGTTCCCATCGGCTAATACTTGAAGCAGTGGCACCAATATTATCAGCCAGTTCTTTTTGTGTTAATCCCTGTTTTATGCGGTATTGTTGGAGTAAGCTCCCAAATTCTAATTCACTATCGTGACTTTCTTTTTCTTTCTTTACCATAAGGAATAACCTCTTGGTTTATGTTATAATAAAATTGCTGTTTTGTCAAGAAGAATAAATCTATTTTTTGTTTTATAAATAAACTGTCTATTTTTGCCTATTTGTCAACTTACAAAAAAAGACTTGACAGAACGGAAAATTCTTCGACCTGTGCAATCAACTTTTTTTAACAGGTCACTGTAAAGCTTAGTCGCCTGCGGAAGTAGAAGTGCAAGCCCCAATCAATCCACCCTTACTAAAGGAGTCGTATCTGATTAGTAGTCAGCCTTCAGGCGCTCAACCGCCAGTATTGGCGGTTGATTGCGGCAGGTTAAAATTGTTTATAAATGCTGATTGCACAGGTCGAAATATTTCGATGCAATAAAAACAATCAATAATGCCCTTACAATGATATCCTGCTCTTACCCGGAATACCAGCTAAAGTTAAACAGCATGCATTCAATATATAACCAGCAGAATCATTATGATATTATTTACGCAGCCCAGCATCCCTGCCCCAATCCCTTTAGTGATATTTTTATTGATCTCAATATACCACAAAGAATCAAAGAAATGACTCCCGTTTTAATCGGAGTATCGATAACATTCGAAAGTCAACTTATTTCTGCATTCATACTTGTGAACCTCTTAAGAGAAAACGGCATAAAAACTCAAATAGTAATGGGAGGAGCATTATTCAGTACATTCGCAAGGCTCGTAAGTTTCGAAAGCCCGTTTTTCAACTTGATAGATGGTATAATAATCGGGCCAGGAGAGATAGTCCTGGAAATGTTGTATCATGGGAATATAGAAGCATCAGACTTTAAGTACTCTCAACAAGCACCCAATAAATTTAGGTCGAATGACATGGAAAAACTTCCCGTACCTTTGCCCGATTTCACAAGTCTTCCTCTATCACAATACCTATCTCCCTATCCAGTATTACCATTCCGATTACGAGAAAAATGTTACTGGGGACGTTGTGCATTCTGCAATGGTGACAATAATTCAGCTTGCAATAGAACTTTGACCCCATCCGATGCTGTTGAACAGCTTAAGCTGTTAAAGAAAATAAATAACGTAGACAGGTTTTATCTCCTGGACAGCACATTATCGTTGGACGAAATGATCGCCTTTTCAAAAACATTGATAGATAAGAATGCAGATATAATGTGGGCAGAAAATTCACGATTTGAAACCCGGTTAGCAGAAATAGACGTTTGTAAGTATCTTTACAAAGCCGGGTGTCGTATGTTGAAGTTCGGCCTGGAATCTGCATCAATTAACGTTTTAAAAAAAATGAGAAAGGGTATAGATATAAAAATAGCCGGGGATGTCATCCGGGCCTGTCATAATGCCGGTATTATCAATCATGTTTATGTGATGTTTGGTTTTCCCGGTGAAAATGATAAAGATCGTCAGCTTACAGTGTCTTTTATAGAGGAACTCGCAGATAAGATCGATATACTATTACCCCGCAACATTTGCGTTGTCCGCGAGAATGTTACGATTGCG
>JASEGY010000342.1 GCA_030019105.1 bacterium
AATTTCAGGTGGATAGGCTGAAGACTGAAGTTCAATCTTATGCTCACCGCTTATGAGAAGTCAGTCCCTAAAAGCCTTCCACCTTCAGTCTATCCTTTTACCACACCTTCCTCTCTATGTCAACCATTTCAACTCCGTTTCCTAATGTTCCCGAAATCCGAAATCGTAACATTCTCGCGGACAACGCAAATGTTGCGGGGTGAGACTATAATCTGTGTCAGAAAGTTGTAACCTGGTATTTCTGTAGCCTTTCCTGCACCCACAAATTTACCAGTGTATTTATCGATACACCTTCGCGTTTTTGGACCTTTCGCATTAATGTATTTATTGTATCGGAGAGGGTTACAACATATTCATGAGTTGGATGGCTGATTACTTGACACTTAACGGGAGTCAAATATTCCGCGTAGTCTGTCACATCATGGGTATCCCAGAACTCTGATAGATCCTCAAACTTCTCAAACTCTTCAGGCAGAGGGTCTCGGGCCGGCCTATTTTTTCTTTCCATACCGTCTACGTTCCTTGAATGTCATATTTCTTGCTGTACTGATCAATGCACGATGGTCTAATTTGTAGATAAAGACAACGGTTAGATATCGTCCTGCATTCGTTTGTCCAAATGCGACGTACACATCTTCACCTTTGTGATGGCCTTTCTCCATTCGTTCCACGCGGGGTCGGTTTGCAAACACCTCTTGAACTTCTTCCCTGGTTACTTGATGTTTCCACCATAATTTATCCACCACGTCTTCGCGCCAGATGTATCCTCTGATTCTCATTGGAGCTCGCCCCTGTTCTGTCGCACAACTACCGTCTCAGAGGGCGGGATTTCGCTGACACAATGTCCCCCCCTAAACCCTGAACGCAGTATACAACAAAAATACGGGAATGTCAAGTGGAAGCGTAACCTAATGGCCGAAACGATGAACAAGGCCTGAACGCTTACCTTCGATCAACACGTCAGCCGTCATCTCTCCGGGGATATTGATCCCAAGTAATTTTAAAACAGTCGGAGCAATATCGGACAGCTTCCCTCGTGGAATAAGGTTTTTATCCAAAGAATCTCCGGCCACATAAATGAATTCTACCGGAAAGGTCGTGTGGCTGGTCTTTACCATATCCGTATCATAGTCAATCATTTGCTCGGCGTTGCCATGATCAGCCGTGATAAGTATGTGGGCATCAAGTTCTAAAAGCCTGTTGACTAACCTTCCGATACATTCGTCAACAATTTCAATAGCCTTTTTTGCGGCGTCAAAATTTCCCGTATGCCCAACCATATCACCGTTAGCATAATTGATCAGGATAAAGGCGTAAGGATTTTCTTTGAGGTAACCAAGAAGCGCCCCGGTTACGTTGTATGCCTCCATTTCCGGGTGGCTGGCAAAAGTGGCCGGATCAAACCGGCCTTTTATCTCTACCTGATCCTCATCAGGATAGGGTGTGGTTGTTTTTCCGTTAAAGAAGCTGGTTACATGCCTGTACTTCTGGGTTTCGGAGATACGAAGCTGCTTTAAGCCGGCCATTGAGATCACCTCTCCCAGGAGATTTTCCATTCCCCCACTATCGCCCATCGTACCAAGCATATACTCACTGAACTCATCGTAGTACCGGGTAAGCCCCAGATATGTTACCCCGGGTCTCTTCTTAAGGCGGCCTGAATAGTTCGGGTCAATAAAGGCCATGCTAAGTTGAATAGCCCGGTCTTGCCGGTAGTTGGTATGGAAAAGACAATCTCCATCAATCACACCTTCATAACTGCCGATACAATAGGGTGGAATATACTCATCAAACATGTCAACATTATCGGGGGTCTTATCCTTTTGGTATGATTCCCTGACCGCCATTTCTGCGCCTGGAGATTTACGTCCTTCAGCACAGACAATACAATGATAAGCCGTATCGGTTAGAGTCCAATTTTCAGACCTGTCCATGGCATAGTAACGTCCCATTACTGTTCCAATCCTACAATGGCCGACCTCCTGCATCACCTTGTTAAGTTTGGCCAGGTATTCCAAACAACTACGAGGAGGGGTGTCACGGCCGTCGAGAAAAGGGTGTATGATGATCTCTCCTTCAGGGAATTCATTCCGCGCCCGCCGCATTATCTTAAAAAGGTGCTCTTGATGAGCGTGTACTCCCTCATCTTGCAATAAACCAAGAAGGTGAAACCGGCTTTGGTTTGTTTTCCATTTTCCCATCAGATTTCGCCATTTTTCAACCTCAAAAAGCGAACCATTGCGTAAACCATCATCAATTCTTTTGAGTTCCTGGATGACCACTCGTCCGGCCCCCATGTTAAGGTGTCCCACCTCACTTGAGCCTTGATAGCCCTCCGGCAGACCAACTGCTTCTCCAGAGCTCTCTAAAATAGTCCAGGGGTATCTTTCTTTGTAGGCATCGATATTGGGGGTATTAGCCGCCATAACCGCATTTCCTTTGGGGTTCTCATTGTAACCCCAACCATCGCGAATAATAAGACATACCGGTCGCATAAGTCTTCCCTTTCTTTTAACTTGGTGGCGATATCCTATAGTATTTAAGAAAAAGATTTTGGGGTTGGTTGTAATTGGAGTTTAGGCTTTAGCCTTGCATAAGTAATGAAATCCTAAAGGATTAACTCCAAAAGCTACGTAGCCTATATTGAACTCGCCTACCCCAAAAACATTATCTTAAAAGCTATATGTGCCTTTATACAAGCCCGAATGTCCTCAAGTTGGAGATCAGGATAGTAATCTCTAACTATTTCTGAAAAGGGAGCACCTTCTCTCACCAGTTCAAGAACACTTTGCACCGGAATTCTAGCATCACCTTTGATCACCCGTTAGAAACTGCATAAATGAAACTTGACGTCCAAGCCAGCAAGCCAGCCAGTTAGCGGATTCGCCGTTGCGGATATAATTCCAATTATGCAATTTACACGGTGCTGTTCAAACCTGATGCTAGTTCCCGCCACACAGGGTTTACCAAAATGGATATTCGGATCAATCTCTATTCTTTCTTTCATTTTCGTCTTCTTCACCTCCAGTTATCCTTTATTTCTTAAACCCGATCCTCTTTATTTCCCTGCCGGGGGTCTCCATCAAGGATTTTATGGCATCAAAGACGACCTTAAATTGCCGGTCGTACTTTTTCTCCATGTCTTCGATTTTGTTTTTAAACTCTGTATAACCAAGTGCCATCTCTCTCAGCTTCGTAAATGTCCTCATGATCTGGATATTGACCAGGATAGCCCTTTCGCTGTTAAGCACAGAGGAGAGCATGGCAACGCCTTGTTCTGTAAAGATATAAGCTGGACAGCAGTAAGTTCTCAGCTTTTCCCAGAATGAATACTCTGTAAGTTGTTGAAACTAAAGCCTTTTCTCTACGCGATTGCGTCTGAACTGCGAAAAACTTAAGTGTCGAAAAATCAAGCACTTATGGAGAACTTGCTACTGACCAGATATAAGGAAGGTATCCACCCAAACTTCTTTTTGTTGGTATCACATTTTGTGATACCAACAATTCAGCTTCTTCTTGGGTAAGTTGAAACACAAAGTCTTCAGGGAATCGCTTAACATTTCTCTTAACTTGCTGTCTTAAAACTATAGGCTTTACCCCATACAACTCTGCCAAATCCCTGTCCAACATTACCTTCTGTCCTCTTATCAGAAAGATTCTACTTTCTATTCTCTCTGCTGGAACCAAACTACTCATTGTCGCTGCTCCCTTTTACACTCTCCGCTATCTCCTCTACTTTTTTACCGCACTTACTGCAAAACTTAACACCTTTGGATATCTCAGTTCCACAATCGCATACGACAATACCAAGGGCTTCCAATGCCTTTAAATGAATTTGCTCCAACTCTTCTTTCTTTTCCTTTATCTGACTGTCTATGCGTCCAATTGACCCACAGGTCTCTTTAATCCTTTCCTCATCAAAGCCACTGCCGCGAAGGAACATGGCATAAACAATATTGCCCAGCTTTTCTAATAGAGCGCTCCTCTGTTTTTGAAAGGTTCCTACCTCCCTTTTAAGTTTTGTCGTATCAAGTATCTCTTTTGACTTAACGCTTGCCGTCGCAAGCCCTTTATCTATGGTTTGTTTTACCTTATCAAAGAAATCAGCCATAGCTTATCCTCCTTATTTTATAGCTCTTAAGATAAATATTTTGGGGTAAGCGAATTCAAGATAGGCTAT
>JASEGY010000343.1 GCA_030019105.1 bacterium
TGAACCCTGAACTTTGAACCCTTTGGCTCTTACCCTTAGATTTGAAGAAGATACACTTCCGCCAACATGTATCAGTTTCCATGCTTATAGGCTGCCTCCACAGCTTCAGAAGCTGTTGTTACCCCAATAATAGGGGGGAGTTCGTAGTCAGCCTGTTCAAGTTTCCAGGTTCTAAGTCCTATGACCGGTTTCCCAAAATTTAAGGCATAAGCTATCTCAGAAAGGGTTCCGTATCGGCCGGAGACAGCAATAATTGCCTGAGAAGAAAGCGCGACAATAACATTTCGAGCATAGCCCATGCCGGTAACAATAGGGATGTCTACATAGTGGTTTGCCTCTGATGCGCTCAGGCCGGGCAGGATACCTATAGTTAATCCCCCGGCCGACTTAGCCCCGGCACATGCCTGCTCCATCACCCCACCTAATCCGCCACAGATCAAGCTGCCCCCTCTTTGAGCGATTTCCCGGCCAACTTCGTAGGCCAGCCGGCCAATCTCTTTAGAACAACTGTTAGTCCCAATAACACCTATTCGCATAGTATTTACCCCGTAATCAGTGATCGGTACCGATAACCGAATTATGGCATGGTTCAAATCAGGGTGACGTTGACCTTCCCGAAAGCTTTAAGCTTTCGGGAAAGTAACCCCCAAAGTGTTACCCTAAACCGGCCATTTTCGAACCATGCCCGAATTATACTCTATTTTCGCCGGTTAGTCAAGGAAAATCTAACTGCCCCCAGATGCTAAGAAGGAATATCTTGACAAATACGGACAACCCTGCTATCCTTAAGGAGGTGAGAAGGAAGCTGAAATTGTGAGGAGAATCGAATAATGAGCAGCCAATCCGAAATCCGAAATCCGAAATCCGAAATCCTGGAGGTAGAAGATCTAACCACCTATTTTCATTTAGACGAAGGAATAGTCAGGGCAGTTGATGAGGTCAGCTTTACTGTGGACCAGGGTGAAACCCTGGGGATTGTGGGTGAGTCAGGCTGTGGGAAAAGTGTTACCTCACTCTCTATTATGAGACTTATTCCCACTCCCCCAGGCCGGATTGAAAAGGGACGAATCTTCTTTAAAGGCCGTGACCTCCTTCGACTCTCAGAACCGGAGATGCGAAGGATCAGAGGCAAGGAAATATCTATGATCTTTCAAGAACCAGTGGCTTCTCTTAACCCTGTCTTTACTGTAGGCAGTCAGATATCCGAGGCCATCAGGCTGCATCAAGGGCTTTCTAAAGGTGAGGCAATCGAGAAGGCTGTCGAGATGCTAAAGCTGGTGGGTATCCCTTTACCTGAAGAACGGATAAGGGCTTACCCCCATCAACTCAGCGGCGGGATGTGCCAACGGGTAATGATAGCCATGGCCCTTTCCTCGCACCCTTCCCTACTCATTGCTGATGAGCCGACCACAGCCCTGGACGTAACTATTCAAGCCCAAATCCTGGAACTGCTCACCGGTCTTCAAAGAAAATTAGGCATGACTATTATTCTTATTACTCATGACCTGGGAGTAATAGCGGAGACGGCCGATCGGGTAATGGTAATGTATGCCGGCTGGGTGGTCGAACATGCCCCGGTTCTGGATATATTTGAAAAGCCAAAACATCCTTATACCCTGGGATTGCTAAGATCGATGCCCCGCCTGGGTCAGACCGCAACCAGATTGCCGACTATTGAAGGGCTGGTCCCTAATCCGGCCCATTTGCCTTCAGGCTGCTATTTTAATCCCCGCTGTCCATATAGCTCTGATCTCTGCCGCAAAGAAAAACCAGAGTTAAGGCAAGTAGCCGAAGGACATTGGATAAGGTGCTACAAGGATATCTAAATAAGAGGTTGCCAGGGAAAAATATCTTGACAAAGGAGCCATTTTGAGGTATGGTGTAACCGTGAATCGGTTGTCAGTTTGTTCGAATCACGAATTACGGCATGGTTCAAAACAGGGTAACACTCGGTAGACTGGTGTCTGGTCGTCTGGTGAGTGGTAGCCGGGTATGTAATCGTTCACGGGGGCACGAAGGTTGTCATTCCCGCAGAGTTATTCTGTCATTCCCGCGAAAGCGGGAATCCAGGGTCATGCCAAATCGTTGTACAAATCACGCCAGGTAGGATTTTCGGCTCAACAATGCACTGGATTCCCGCTTTCGCGGGAATGACAACTTTCGTGCGTTTAGAGGGTGTGACCGGTTACCCGGGTATTTACCAGACTACCAGACTACCAATCACCAAAAGAGAGAAGTGTTACCCTGGATCGGCCATTTTTGAACCATGCCCGAATTACTATTAAAGGAGGAGTTTTTTATGCAAAAGAATCTGGTTGGTTTTTTACTTAGCGGGCTGCTGTTATGTCTAATAGGCTCAGAAGCAGCTTTTGCGACAGCGGTTCCATCCCTTCGATTTGGAGTTGGGGGAAGGGCCAGTGGTATGGGTGAGGCCTTTGTTGGTCTGGCTGATGATGCCGAAGCCATCTTTTACAATCCGGCAGGATTGAGCCAGTTTAAAAAGCGAGAGGCGATGGTAGTATATGCTCCTTTATCTGTAAAAGGTGGGCAAGATGACGGTATGTCTCAATTTCATCTTGCTTATGCTCACCCGCTCAATAAGTGGGGAACCTTAGGGATTGGGATATTTCGAATGCAGATAGGTAAAATAGAAACTAATGAAGGCTATAACCCTATAGATGAAAAGTATGAAATACCGGGGGTTGTTGACATTTACGAAGATGCTTATATCCTTTCGTACAGCTATCCGTTAACTGAGAAGCTTTTTGCCGGTACTAACGGAAAGTATATTTATAGTCATCTGTCTAACGAGTTTACCGGAAAAGCCTGGACCTATGATTTAGGTCTTCTTTGGCATACTCCCCTTAGTGGCCTGGCCATGGGGGTAAATTGGGAAAATGATGGAGAAATAAGTTATCAAGATGATCCCCAGAAAGACCCCCTGCCTGGCAATCTAAGATATGGTTTTTCTTATAAAGCTTGGGAAGACAAGAATAATAAGGTGACCGTAACCGGAGATATCAATAAATATCAGGTTGAAGACCTGGTACCGATAAATCTTGGAGTTGAATGGGATATAGCCAACAGCTTATTTGCCCGAGTGGGCTATTTTAATAAGGAGAGGAAATTTGATGGATTAAAATGGGAAAAGACAAGGGATAAAGATGGAAATGTATTGGCTTGGGGATTAAAGGGATATACCTGGGGATTTGGCCTAAAGTACGGCTCCTGGAATTTTGATTTTTCTTCAGTCCCTGGTGGCGTGTATGACAGGCTGACCCGGGCTTCGCTTTCGGCTAGTTTTTAGTTAGTATTTGAAGTAAACCTCTTTGTCGGGATATGAACTCCGACCTACACAATCTTTGTAAGTCGATTTTCCCAAAAAAGTTACGACCTGTGCAAAGAGATTAACGTAGAGAGCGCCGAGTAGGCGCAGAGAACGCAGAGGGAATAGAATCCACCCTTGCTCATAAAAAAATCAACCTCTGCGAACTCTGCGTTAGAAAAGATTACAGTTTGGGGCAACCATATCTTGATTGCACAGGTCGAAACTTAGCCGTGAGGTGTTGCTCTGCGTTTTAGAATCAATCCGTCAAATAGCTAAAATAGAGAAGGCAGATAGAGATAGACTCAAATCTCTATCTGCCTTCTCTATCTCTATCTGCCCTGGCATTAAAAAACAATAGCCTTCATAAAAGCTAAAGGTAGTGACGCTATCCACACTCAGGAGTTAATCCTTTAGGATTTCATTATGAAAGGCTAAAGCCTAAAATCGGAAATATAGCTTGCTTTAGCTTTCGTGTGCCTCATTGAATAAAAAAGGCTAAGCAGATTAAAATCTACTTAGCCTCGGCGTAAAGATTAGTTCATGTAAATTAACCGGTATAGAAACTGGGAGGGGAAAAACTATACTCGATTAATTTATCTAATATATATATCGGCTAAAAAGGGAAGATACTTTAGCGGAAATTCTTGCCCTGAAAAATTACGACCTGTGCAATCAGCCCTGAAAGGGCGGAACAAAAAACAGGCTATATTCCATCTCCCAATCATTAAGGTTTCTTGTCTCGCCCTTACAGGGCTCATTGGTCTTTGTGTGTCCCCTAAACCTAGCAGTCTGTCGGAGTGAAATAGAGAATCCCAATGTTCACGGCATCTTG
>JASEGY010000344.1 GCA_030019105.1 bacterium
AATAGCCTATCTTTAATTCGCTTGCCCCAAAAACATTTTCTTAAAAGCTATAGTACACAGCGGCGGAAGTTTTTCGTCGGTTTCTCGCTCCCTCCCGATCGCTCAGGATAGTGGCAGCCTAAGAAACCAGGTTTTAGAGAAAAAAGTCCTATGTTTTTTATCGCTGATTTGCATATCCATTCCCCCTATTCACGGGCGACCAGTAAAGAGATGAACCTGGAGAATCTCTATCGGTGGGCTCAATTAAAAGGCATTACCGTGCTTGGCACCGGAGATTTTACCCACCCCCGCTGGTTTGCCGAAATACAGGAAAAATTAGAACCAGCCGAACCGGGCCTGTTTCGATTGCGGCCGGAATATTGCTCGGAACAAGATGCCAGGATTCCCAATTCCTGCCGCGGTGAGGTTCGATTTCTGCTTTCCGCTGAAGTAAGTAGTATCTACAGTAAAAACGGCCGCACCCGTAAGGTTCACAACCTGCTTTTTGCTCCAGGACTGGAAATAGGGGCTGAGATTCGCAGTAAGCTTCAACGGATTGGGAACCTGAGTTCAGATGGACGGCCTATCCTGGGTCTGGACAGCAAGGTTCTTTTGCAAATTGTCCTGGAGGCCTCTCCGGAAGCCTTTCTTGTGCCTGCTCACGCCTGGACTCCCCATTTCTCGGTTTTTGGCTCCAATTCGGGTTTTGATTCCATGGAGGAGTGCTTTGAAGACCTCACCCCGCACATCTTTGCCATCGAGACCGGGCTTTCTTCAGACCCGGCCATGAACCGGCGTCTTTCAAAGTTAGATAAGATTACCCTCATTTCTAACTCCGATGCCCATTCACTTGCAAAATTAGGCCGGGAGGCTAACCTGTTTAATACAGAGCTTTCTTATTACCATATTCGTTCAGCTATGGAAACCAGGGATGTAAACCCGAAACCCGACGACCCGCAAGGCCAAACCGGCCTGGCAGCGGGTGCCCTGAACCCGAAACCCGAAACCGGTAAGCCCTTTGAGGGCACGATTGAATTCTTTCCTGAGGAGGGGAAATATCATCTTGATGGTCATCGGGCATGTGATATGCGGATGAGTCCTGAAGAAACCAGGCGGCACGAATACTCCTGTCCAAAGTGTGGACGAAAGGCAACGGTCGGGGTGCTGCACCGCGTTGAGGCCCTGGCTGACCGGCCTGAAGGTTTTATCCTCCCTGAAGCTCCAACCTACCAGTCATTGATCCCTCTCCTTGAGATCATCTCTGAAATTAAAGGGGTTGGGGTCAACAGCAAAAAGGTGGCTCAAGAATACGAGAGACTGCTTTCTCATTTTGGGCCGGAGCTTTCCATTCTAAGAGAAACAACGCCGGAAGAAATAGAAGGATTCGACTCACCCCTTTTAGCCGAAGCTATTCGGCGCGTTCGGGCTGGAGGAGTAAAGATTGCGGCCGGTTATGATGGAGAGTACGGAAAGGTTCAAGTCTTTGGCCCGGGCGAGAAAGAAACCTTTGCCCCACAGATGAGCCTGTTTTGAATAGCTAAAAAGTTTTCGACCTGGGGATTTAGGGGATTTAGGATTTAGGGGACGGTGGTGCAGAAAGTGCTTAACAATTTGAAGGAAAAAGTATATATTGACTAAGTTATGCCAAGAAGATCACGATTGAACGCTCCCGTCGCTCTGCATCATGTGATTGCCCGGAGAATTGAGCGAAAAGAGATATAGCTCTTAAGATAAATATTTTGGGGTAAGCGAATTCAAGATAGGCTATATAGCTTTCGGAGTTAATCCTTTAGGATTTCATTACTTATGAAAGGCTAAAGCCTAAACTCCAATCTTCAACCAACCCCAAAATCTTTTTCTTAAGCACTATATTTAGAGTTTAGCCGTGAAAAAGTTAGGGGTGAGTGGGGCAGAAGTTGCTCGTTAATTAGGAGTAACTACTTCATGTATTAACCGGGTGATAAACAAGAAAGAAATAAGTCTTGCCGGGGAAAGAATCTTAAATAAATGGGGGAATTAAGCACTTTCTGCACCACCGTCCCCTATTTTCCCCTGAACTTAATTCCCTCTAACTGTGTTTTCGCCTCTTCAGCCCACTCAGAAGTCGGATACAAACTCATCACCATTTGATAAGCTTCCCGGGCCGGATCGAGTTTACCTGACTGTTCCAGGCAGTTCCCCTTACCTAACTGCGCCATTGAGGCAACACTATGCTGGGGATACCTGGAAAGGATATTTTCGTAAACCTTGACTGCCCCGACATAATCATTTTGCGCTTCGTATATTCCGGCCAGGTTTAGTAAGACAAAGGGGACTATCGGATAACGGCTGTACTTGTCAACAAAAACTTTAAAGGTAACGCCCGCTTCTTTATATTCCTTCAACTGATACTGGCAACTACCTTTATAGAAGAGGGCAATCCGGGCAGCTTTACTCCAGGGATACTGCTTTAAAACTGACTGAAAGGCTTCTTTGGCCTTATTATATTCCTCATCCTTCTTAGCTTCTTTATAAATATTCTCAGCTTCACTAAGTTTAACCATGGCCTTTTCTTGAACTGAGGAAATATAATACCAAACAGCCAGGACAATAACAGTGAAAGCTACTATTCCCCCAATAATAGCTCTAATTCGACCAGGGTGGGCGGTGGTATACTTTACCGCCTTGTAAGCAAACCCACGAAGCCTGTCTTCTTTCATTTCTTTTCGAGTTAAACGTTTTTTAGCCATTAGAACCTCCCTTTCTTATTTCGGATTTCGGAATGCGGATTTTGGATTCTTCTGATTGCAGATTTCGGATTTCAGATTCTCCCGATTGCGAATTTTATATTCCGCATTCTGTAATCCAAAATCCGAAATCCTGTTACCTTCCTATCCGGGATACAGTTGCACCAAGCGCCACTCCCAGTGCCATAGAAAAAAATATAATCAGCGCCCGTGATATCCTGGCTGTCCAGAAAAGGAAATGGATTTCATCTACCGCAGCGTTCTGGATAGCAAAGAGGATAATCAGCAAGATTAAGATAAGGACAGCGATCATCTTTAGTTGCAATCTGTCTCACCTCGCTTTCTTTGATTTCGGATTTGGGAATGCGGATTGCGGATTTGGGCCTTGGTCATCATTTCGGCCAATAGCGCACCTTCCCGAAAGCTTAAAGCTTTCGGGAAGGTAAAGTTGCAAATCTCACTGGCCGAAACAATGAACATCGCCGGATTTTATATTCCGCAATCCGCAATCTGCAATCCGCAATTTAAATCTTTCTATCTCCTTTGAATCTATGTACCGATATTGCCCTGGTTTTTTAAGCCCGCTAAGGTCCCAGGGCCCAAACCTGATCCGCTTGAGTTGAATGACAGGATGTCCGATTGCTTCCCCCATTCGTCTTATCTGACGGTTTCTTCCTTCGTGAATAGTCATCTCGATAAGAGTGGATGAGTCTCCTTTAGTTTTAACAAATGCTTCACAAGGGGCGGTCCATCCATCCCTCAGTTTTACTCCCCGCCGCAGGGAATGAACAGCCTTTGAGTCTAATTGTCCGGTGAAAGCAGCTAAATAAGTTTTTCTAACCTCAAATTTAGGGTGTGTGAGATAATAAGTTAGTTCTCCGTCATTGGTAAGCAGGAGAAGTCCTGAGCTGTCGAAATCCAATCTGCCTACCGGATAGATCCTTTCTTCTACCCCATCAATCAATTCCAGAATAGTAGGCCGACCTGAGGGGTCCCTGGTAGTTGTGATGTATCCTCCGGGTTTGTGAAGGAGGAGATATATTCCGGGTACTGATTTAACCTGTTTTCCTTCAACCTTAATTACATCTTGTCCTGGATCAACCAGCACGCCCAGGCTACGTACTACCCGTCCATTAACAGCTACCTTTCCTTGCAGAATTAACTCTTCTGCCTTTCTCCGGGAGGTAACCCCACACCTGGAAATGAGTTTATGCAACCGTTCCATCTTTAACACCCCAAACTTTTATATATCATACCACATAATTTCCTTAGAATCAACAAGAAATTGTTGACTTTCAGGAGATATTAGGGTAAAATAATAACAAATTGGTGATAGTCATTGTTTCGGCCACTCAAGTTGAAAATGGGAAATGGGGCATCGTTTCATTCAGCCTGGAAATCGTTGGAGATCGGTTTACACTTTTGGGG
>JASEGY010000345.1 GCA_030019105.1 bacterium
TATAGCCTATCTTGAATTCGCTTACCCCAAAATATTTATCTTAAGAGCTATACATTCAAAAAAGTAGGTTTTGGGATAGGCTCTAAGAGTATAACAAACTTTAGTTGGCCTGTCAATCAGAATTAGCAGGACGTCAGCGGATGGAACTAAGAGAACTGAAAACATTCTGTGTCGTAGTTGAAAAAGGAAGTTTCTCTAAGGCAGGTGAGGTTGTTCATCTGGCTCAGCCAACGGTAAGCTTACAGGTTAAAGGTTTAGAGGATGAGTTAGGAATAAAGCTGCTGGATAGATTAGACCGTAAAATCTTACCCACCCCTTCAGGCCGGATTCTATACCATCATGCCAAAGGGGTCCTAAACAAAATGGAGGAGCTGAAAGCCGAACTTACGGAATCTCTTGGGCCGAAAGTGAAAGGAAGGCTTACCCTGGGCACTGGCGTGACCGTTGGTGAGAATATAATGCCTAAGTTGCTCGGCTCTTTTAAAGAGAATTATCCGGCAGTTGAAATCGCCTTACGGATATTGGACACATCTGAGATAACCAAACAGATGCTCTCAAATGAATTAGATTTAGGCGTAGTTGGAGCAGAGGTAAACCATAAAGACTTAGTGTTGGAGAAATTTACCTCGGATAGACTCATCCTTATTGTTCCCCCATCTCATCCATGGGCATCAAGAGAGGCGATCTTATTATCTGAATTAGCCAAAGAGCATCTACTCGTCCGTGAAGAGGGGTCAGGCACAAGAATGAACATCCGTCAGGAGCTTAAGCAGAGGGGAATCCAGGAGTCTGACCTGAATATAGTTATGGAGCTTGGCAGTAGTGGGGCCATTAAGCAGGCTGTAATGCTTGGACAAGGGGTATCTATTGCCAATCAGCAGGCAGTCTCCAGTGAATTGGAATCAGGGCTGTTGGTAAATGTTCCCATTAAAGACTTTGCACTGGTAAAGGAGTTCTATTTAGTCCTTCACCGAAAAAGAACCAGGTCAATCCCATTGAAGTCTTTCCTTCAATTCCTCAAGGGATATAAGTCTTTTTAATAATAAGACGGGTAAAGTATTGTAAAATTCAATTTGACATATTGGAATTTCCGTTGTAAAATGGTTACGATTTTTTAGTGTTTGGTAACCTGGTTGAATTTTGTTTGCCAGGCTAAAAGAGCGGCATCAAATCAGAAGTAAATATGAAATTAAATGATATCTTATTAGCAGACAGGAAATCCATTATAAGTAGATGGCTTGATTTGATCCTGAATACATATCCTGTCGGCGCCGCAGACATCCTAAAAAGGGAAAAGAATCAATTCGCTAATCCGGTGGGACATACGATGGCAAAGGGCATCGAGGATATTTTCGATGGGATACTTCAGGGAAATGAGCTTGATAAGTTTTCTCCGGTATTGGACAGTATTATCAGGATCAGGGCCGTGCAGGAATTTACTCCGTCGCAGGCGGTATCCTTTATCTTTCTTTTGAAGCAAGCGATTAGAGAAGAAGTGAAGGCTAAGAATAATGGGATATTTGAGGAATTATTATCTCTTGAATCGAAAATAGACAACCTGGCGGCTATTTCTTTTGATATATTTATGCAATGCCGGGAAAAGGTCTATGAAATTAAGGCAAATGAAGTGAGAAATATGACCTCCAGGTTCTTAGAAAGCAACTGCTGCTCAGATAGTCAGGAAGACTGAATTTATCAAACGAGGATAAGTATCTATACTATAGCTTTTAAGATAATGTTTTTGGGGTAGGCGAGTTCAATATAGGCTGCGTAGCTTTTGGAGTTAATCCTTTAGGATTTCATTACTTATGAAAGGCTAAAGCCTAAACTCCAATTACAGCCAACCCCAAAATCTTTTTCTTAAATACTATATCTATCTATGCCTACTGTTCTTGTAGATGGACCTTATAGCTTCATCTTTTTCAGTTCCGATCAGGGTGAACCGGCTCACATCCACGTAAAGCGTGATCGGCAAATTGCCAAATTCTGGCTCAGTCCTATTTCACTCGCTAAAAACCGGGGATTCAAAGAGTACGAGTTGAATCAGATAGCTCGGCTCGTGGTGAAACACCAGGAAGCACTATTGGAGGCTTGGCATGACTACTTTAGTTCTTGAGAGAGAGCCGGTCGTGGTTAGCGTCACGATAACAGATAAAAGACTGATCGTAGACCTTAGCGACGACCGCAGCATTGTAGTTCCACTTGAATGGTATCCCCGCCTGGCACACGGTTCTCTGGAAGAGCGAAATAACTGGCAGCTGCTGGGAGATGGATATGCCATTGAATGGCCTGACCTTGACGAACATATTGGTATTGAGGGGCTGCTTGCCGGGCGGCGCAGTGGTGAAAGTGAAAAGTCGTTTGAACGCTGGCTGGCTTCTCGTTAAAGCATGGCTTGAGTCTGTAGGTTAAGAAACAAGGTGATTAATGACCCCAAGATACCATTTAAGGAGTAATTTATTCCATGTCACCACAACTAAAAGAAGTTGAAAATCAAGCACTTTTACTTCCAGTAACGGATAGAGAAATTCTCGTTCAGGTGCTTGTGCATAGCCTTGATAATGCGCCCCTTACAGATATTGATGAAGCTTGGATTCAGGAAGCGGAAAAAAGATATCGGGATTTTAAGGATGGCACAACTCAGGGAATACCAGGAGACCGAATATTTGCTGACCTGCGACGGGAATTAGGATGGCAGAGCTAATTTATGATCCTCAAGCCAAGGTTGAGATTCGAGAAGCAGCAGAATATTATGAAGACTGTCGAGAAAACCTTGGGCAGGATTTCTTGAGAGCTGTGGAGGTTGCGACACACAGCATATCTCTAAACCCATTAAGATGGCGTAAAATTAGTGGTCAATTTCGACTCTGTCTGGTAGAAAGATTCCCTTACGGCGTAATTTATTCAGTAGAAAAAGGCAAGATATTCATCGCGGCAGTAATGCATCTGAAACGAAAGCCGGGTTATTGGAAGAAACGATTAGAAAAAAGATAAAGGGGTGAAGAAATGAAGGTTTTATTTCCATTTCTGGCAGTGATAATCCTGGCGGGGCTCGCCTTTATTGGGGTGGAGGGGCTAAGGTTACATGTACTTTTCGGAGTTGTCATCCCTTACCTGGCTGCACTCATCTTTATTGTAGGAGTAATCTCCCGGGTGGTCCGATGGGGACGTTCGCCTGTTCCTTTCCGGATACCCACTACCTGCGGACAGCAGAAGTCCCTTCCCTGGATCAAGCATAACAGGCTCGAGAACCCCTCCAATACACTCGAAGTTATTGGCAGAATGGCTCTTGAAGTTCTTTTGTTCCGGTCGCTTTTCAGGAATACACAAACCGAATTGAGAGATGGCCCGCACCTGGCGCATGGATCAGAAAAATGGCTCTGGTTAGGAGCCCTGGCCTTTCATTGGTCATTTCTTACCGTTCTGATCAGACACCTTCGGTTGTTTATGGAACCGATACCTTCTATGTTGAGTTTAATTAGTAGCCTCGATGGATTTCTGCAGGTAGGAGCCCCAGTCGTCTATTTAACAGGGGTTGTCCTTCCGGCAGCCGCAACCTTCCTTTTATTCAGGAGAATATCAAAGCCCCAGATAAGCTATATCTCACTCCCCGCTGATTACTTCCCTCTCTTTTTAATAATAGGCATTGCTGTCTCAGGCATCCTCATGCGGTATTTTACCAAAGTCGATGTGGTAAGCATAAAGGCATTGACAATAGGAATGCTTCATTTTAAACCTGTAATCCCCACAGGCGCCGGCATCATTTTTTATATCCATCTACTTCTGGTCAGCATATTGTTGGCCTATTTTCCATTTAGCAAGCTGATGCATAGCGGAGGAGTTTTCTTTTCTCCGGCCAGAAATATGGCCAATAATAACCGGAGGCAAAGACATATTAATCCCTGGGATTATCCGGTAAAGGTTCATACCTACCAGGAATATGAAGATGATTTCAGGGAAAAAATGATAAAGGTCGGAATACCAGTGGAAAAGGACTGAAAGGACTAAAGTTAATCGCGAATTGCGGATCGCGAATCGCGATTCACGATTCTATAGCTCTTAAGATAAATATTTTGGGGTAGGTGAATTCAAGATAGACTA
>JASEGY010000346.1 GCA_030019105.1 bacterium
TAGGGTGGCTCAATTTATCTGAGCATACCTGGCTCAATTTAAGTGAGCGCTATAGCAAAACCCAAAAGATGTCCAGGCCCGCATCCTGTTGGCTCGTCTTTATGATGAGAAAGAACACAACTTTGTCCAGGCATTGGCTGAGTGGCGTGAGGTTTTAGAGTTAGATAAAAATAACAGTTGGGCTCAAAAACGGGTGTCTGAATTGGAACTAACTGCTCAGATAGAAAGCCGCTCCTCTGTGTTCTCTGCGCCTCTGCGGTAAGTAATTGCCAGTCATAAGACAAAAACCAGGAGATAGGAAAAGGAAGATGATCTTAGTAGTCGGTGGGGCTGGTTATATTGGGAGCCAGGTAGTCAAACAGTTGAATGAGGCTGGATTTGTGACTATCACCTATGACAACCTAAAAAAAGGGCAGCGTGAGGCAGTCATAGCCAGTAAGTTTATCCTGGGAGATATAAGGGACACCTCCAGGTTGTCGAAGCTTTTTAAAGAGAATCAAGTCGAAGCGGTGATGCACTTTGCGGCCGACAGTCTGGTAGGGGAATCAATGGAGAACCCCCTGGCCTATTTTGAGAACAATGTAGCGGGCACGATCAACCTTCTCAAGACTATGATAAATTTTGGAGTAAAGAGGTTTATCTTTTCTTCTACGGCCGCTGTCTATGGAGAACCCCAACAAATCCCCATTATGGAAACCGATCCTACCGTACCGACCAATCCCTATGGCGAATCAAAGCTGATGATCGAGCGTATTCTGGCCCGATGCGATGAGGCTTATGGACTTAAGTATATATCTTTGAGATATTTCAATGCTGCCGGAGCAGATGAATCAGGTCAGATTGGTGAAGCCCACCATCCGGAGACTCACCTTATCCCACTAATTCTTCAGGTAGCTTTAGGCCAACGGGAAGCCATAAAGGTCTTTGGGACAGACTACCCAACTCCGGATGGCACATGCATCAGGGATTACATCCATGTGGTTGATTTAGCTGAGGCACATATCCTGGCCCTCAAGGCGCTGATAGCCGGGAAAACAAGCACTGTTTACAACCTGGGTAATGGGAATGGGCATTCAGTGAAAGAAGTAATCGAGGCAGCCGGAAGGATAACGGGTCGCAAGATACCGGTTATTGAAGCAAGACGAAGACGCGGTGATCCGGCTGTCCTGGTAACCGGTTCTACTAAAGCAATACAGGAGTTGGGTTGGAAACCAAGATTGGCTGATCTGGAGACTATTATTGCCACTGCCTGGCAGTGGCATCGAAACCCATCCTGGTAACTGCTTTTAGGGATCTAGAAATAAAGTAAGTGTTCACGGGTTAACGGTTCACGGTTGAGGAAAGCGGCGAAAGACGCAACGGCGATGAACATCGCTCTGCGTCACATGTTCACGACGCAGAGCGTCACAGATGGGGTTCCCACGCAGAGCGTGGGAATAAGAGCAAAATGACTGTAACTGGCGAGGAACTTACGCCGAGTTGTACGCGGCTCCTACCCTTCGAAACAGGAGGATAGAGCCCAATGAGATACCTATTAAGATCAAGGTTGCGGCCAGGGCATTGTCAATATCTCCCTGGGCCAGATTCAGGAAGATGGCAATAGATAGCGCCTCTGTCTTAAAAGCAGTGGCCCCGGCCAGAATAACCGTGGCCCCGAATTCACCGATTGACCTGGCGAAGGTAAGCACCGTGGTCCCCATTATGCCGCCCATAGACTGGGGTAAACTGACCCGCAGGTAACTACTCAGCCGTACAAAAAGAGGAACACAGATTTCACAGATTATACAGATTCCACAGATTTTTTGTATCCTCTTCAAAAGTTATGGTAGAACCCGTTCAGGTTGTCAGGTTCAGAGGTTCAGAGGTTCAAGGTTCAAGGTTCAAGGTTAGAGAGCGCGTAAGGTAACCAACCCTGGAACCGTGAACCCTGAACTTTGAACCCTTTGGCTCTTACCCTTAGATTTGAAGAGGATACAAAAAGATTTTGGGGTTGGTTGTAATTGGAGTTTAGGCTTTAGCCTTGCATAAGTAATGAAATCCTAAAGGATTAACTCCAAAAGCTACGTAGCCTATATTGAACTCGCCTACCCCAAAAACATTATCTTAAAAGCTATAAATCACATACCGGCGTGATTGACCTATTCAGTCTACATTTTATCAAACCCGGCCTTGTCGAGACAAAATATATTAAATGGTTTAAGCGAATAAAGAAGGCCGGGGAGGATGCGGACTATAAGCACACAACAACATTTACCGAGGAGGATGCAGGGGAGACATATCGTGAGGCAAAAGAGTTCGTAAAGATGCTTGAGGAGCTATTTCCTAATTTGACAATGTTACATTAGGATTTTTTTGACAGGATAAACAGGATGAACAGGATTTATAATGGATTTTTTCCCAAATATTCGAAGATTTTTTTCGTTATCATCTTGTATCCTGTAAATCCTGGTTAATCCTGTCTAAATTTTTAAATGTAACATTGTCGAGCTAAGCTTCTGTAAGCGTGGTTCAAATCAGGGTGACATTCCCACCTTCCCGAAAGCTTCAAGCTTTCGGGAAGGTTATTCTCAAGCTTCAAGCTTTCGGGAAAGTTATTCCCATGAGCTTCTCACGAGGCGTTGCTGCTATACAGCTTATGTATCCGATTTTATTTTCTATCGGCCCAATAACTATTTATACTTACGGCCTTATGCTGGCCCTGGCCTTTCTGACAGGTATCTGGCTGGCTTCCCGGGCGGCTGAGCGGGAGGGGATAAACCGTGAGGTGATCTTCGGATGGGGGACTTACATCCTTGTTGCCGCTATTGTGGGGGCAAGAGCCGGGGATGTTATTGTTCATTTTGATTATTATTGGCAGTATCCGCTGGATATTGTCTTCTCGCGACAGGGGTTTGTCTTCTATGGCGGATTCATCCTAGGCGTAGTTGTGACTATCCTGTTTATTCGTCGCCGGAAACTCCCCCTCTGGAAGATGGCCGATATTATTTCTCCCTCAATCGCCATTGGCCTGGCCATTGGACGGATCGGCTGCTTTTGCTATGGCTGTTGTTATGGAAAACCTACCGAGAATGCAATAGGCGTTCTTTTTCCACCAGAAGCTCCGGGCAGTCTTCATTTTGGTAACCACCCGCTCCATCCGACTCAACTCTACTCTTCAGTCAATGGTTTTGTCCTTTTCTTGATTCTCCTTTTCATCAGGCGGATAAAGGGATTTGAAGGCAAGGTCTTTGTTTCCTTTCTCTTCCTCTATTCTCTGGCACGTTTTGTCATTGAAGAATTCAGGGGGGATAACCCGGAGTTGTGGCTTGGTCTAACTCCTTCGCAGTGGGTCAGTGTCGGGGGAGAAATTGCGGCGGTGATTCTTTTCAGGGCGCTTAAGAAGAGAGCCCATCGGCTGGGGGGTTGATTGCACAGGTAGAACTATTTCAAAGGCAACTTCTCCTTCTTCAAAGGTGATCTCTTGCCTGTAAACACGATTTCTAATTACTGAGGTAGCTTCAAAAGCCAGGAGGAAAGGGGCGGTTATTTTCACTCCTTGATTAATCCATTCATTCCAAAGCTTCCATGCCAGATCACTATCATTTTCACGAAGCACTAATTTAAGCGCCAGGCTGGCATCAATGCATATCTTCCTGCTATCCACCATCGCGTTCCTTTCTCAACTCATGAAGCAGTTCTGAAGAATCAGAAAGGGGTTTACCGTTCCTTCTTTTTAAGATTTTTTCCTGAAGCATTTTGGCCCGGTTCAATATCTCCAACTGATTTTCCCTGCTGACATTTTGTTCCAATTCTTCCAACTTCTTAAGGTCTTCTACACTAATTACTGCCGCTTTAGGTTTACCACGTGATTGTAAGATAATTCGCCTGTTACCATAAGCGACACTGTTGATTAGAGTAGAGAGATTATTTTTGGCTTCCGCAACTCCCGCCGTAACTAAATGTTGCATAACAGTTCACCCCCTTATAGCCATAATGGCTATTATAATAATAGCATATTTCTCTTCCCTTGTCAATATAGTGCTTAAGAAAAAGATTTTGGGGTTGGCTATCAATTGGAGTTTAGGCT
>JASEGY010000347.1 GCA_030019105.1 bacterium
TTTAATGATTTCAACGGGTTATGTTAGATGAAGATCATTTGTCAGGATCTCTGACCTTTTGTAGAATTAATAATCAAATTAAGCGCCAATATCTTTTTAATAGCCTTATTAATAAGTGCCCCGGCAATAATAGCCTTATTTTTAGTAGATGTCGCTTTTGGCATTGCCAATCGAGTAGCCCCGCAGATTCAGGTTTTCTTTTTAGGAATGCCGTTAAAGGCATTACTGGGAATACTAATGATATTTTTAGCCCTTCAACTAATGATCCAGTAGATGGAAGTACATTTAGGTAGGATGATTCAGGATGTATATCAGGGGATAAAATTGTTAGGAGGCTAATAAGAAGTGCTTAAAGTGCCTGAAGTTGGGAAGTGTCTAAAGTGACTAAGGTTGTGGAAAGAATAACTTTAGGAGCGATGATCATCGTTTCGGCCATTTTACCGCCGGAACGTAGAGAAGAGCGCCGAGTAAAATTAAGGATTTCTCTGCGACCTCAGCGTGCTCGGCGGTAAGAATTTCTCGGAGTGGCCCAAACGATGAACAATGCCTCGCTTATCTTGCAATGAAGGGATGTTTATTATGGAGGAAAACCAACAAAAGATTCAAGCCCTTAAAGACTATTTTGAAAAAAAGTCATCCGTAATTTTAGCCTTTCTATTTGGCTCAAGGAGTAAAAATTTAGAAAGACAAATCTCTGATTGGGATATTGCGGTCTATTTTAAACCAAAGGAATATTTAGAAATAGAGATACAAAGAGATTATCCCAAAGAACATAAAATTTGGGAAGATATGGAGAAAATTTTACAAGCGGAAGTAGATTTTGCTGTCCTAAATAGGGTTGCTCCGTCGTTAATTTATAGTGTCTTGACCTCAGGTATCCCTTTGACAATCAAAGATAGAGGACTTTATTTAGACCTGCTTTGTAAAACAAGCTATGAGGCAATTGATTTTTGGAAATTTGTTGGTGAATTCTGGGAAATTAGCCAAAAGGCTAAATCATTTCTTCCGGAAGAAAGGGCAAGACTTAGGCAATATCTAAGATTTTTAGAAAATGAATTTAGTGAAATTGAACAAATTAAAAAGATAACCTGGGAGGAATATTCTCAAGATAGCTTTAAAAGAAAGATAATCGAAAGATGGATAGAGAATTTAGTTATGGTGGTATTAGATATTGCCAAGATAGTTTTAGCTTCAGAAAAAAAGAATATCCCGCAAACCTATCGGGAAACTTTAAAGGTATTTACTGCTTTATATGTCAACCCCAGGATTGCTGACAGATTCTCTCAATTTGCTGAATTAAGAAATATTATCGTCCATGAATATTTAGATATAAGATGGAAAAGAATCTCAAATTTTATTAAAGAAGCGGGAAAATTATACCCGAGGTTTATGAAGAAGGTAAAGGAAATAGTAAATGCAGAGGAGATTAATTAACTTGACTTTGTTAAATGAGGATGAAGTTAGGTAAGCATTCAGTGAAACCGTATTGCAAGAAATGTAAAATTATTTTACGGAAGCTAAGCTACTGTTATACATAAGGTTCCGGTCTGTGCGATGAGTTGAAGTAGTAAACATTGAGTGAACCCGTATGCGTATAATAATATTAGTTGCATTCACCCCAATAATTCATTAATGCTAACTATACAGTTCTGCTATACTTACGGCTTACTGTATATTTGCTTTACAGCTTCTGCAACACGGTTTCACTGAATGCTTACGAAGTTAGTAAGTGCCTAAAGTTGGCAAGTGTCTAAAGTGTCTAAGGTTGTGGAAAGAATAACTTTAGGCACTTTAGGCACTTCCTAACTTTAGGCACTTCTTTAGCAACTTTCTTAAGATATGGCCGATAATATAGGTGAAAGTTACAAGAAAGGTCTTCTTCAAAAAAGTTGCTATTAACTGAATTGGAGATGATCCTTCAAATTCTTATGGAGGTGATTCAAAATGGCTAAAATCGGAGCTGTTAAAACTCGTCCTGTATCAACATCCAAACCAGCAAAAATTTCTAAAACGGTAGGTAAGTCCAAGGGGCATCCTGTTCAGAAACATTCCAATAAAGGGAATAGTATTGCTAATAAATCTCATTCAGTCAAGACACAGCAGAGAAGGGTTCAAAATCAAAAATCCAAGAATCTCTTGCAGTCGTTTATTAATGGAGCCAAGGATTTGGGGCCTTCTCCATCGTTTCGGTCAGTTAGAGTTGCACCCTTCGGGAAGGTGCGTTATTTGCCCAAACGATGGACAAGGCCGGATTTGGTAAAAAAGGGAGTTAAGGTGGGAAAAAGAGCAGATGATGGCGTAAAAGAAGCTGCTACGAAAGTAGGGAAAGGGATTAAGAAAGGTATAGAAATGAGTTCAAAAGTTGCCCATAAAGCAGTAAATCAAGCCGAGCAAATAGCAAAAAAGGCAATTCCTTCCCCAATATCCAAACCAGCAGGAACAAAAGTTTCTAAAAAGGCAGGTGATTCTAAGGGGCATCCTGTCCAGAAACATTCCAATAAAGGGAATAGTATTGCTAATAAATCTCATTTAGTCAAGACACAAAAGAATCTCGGGACGGATAAGTTGAAAGTTTACAGAGAAATAAATGGGGAAAAGGTGCCTGTCCCAATTGATTCTCATAAAATAAACGGCGATCCAAGTAGAAAATTCAAATTGCATGAGAGGTTAGTTGGTTTAGTTGGTAAATCTGGAAATTGGTGGGGTCCTGACCGGAGTGGAGGGAAGAAAATTTATCCGGGCGGTATAGGAGATGTGAGTGTTCCACCTAAAAACAAATGGGATAGCTTTGCCAAACACCATGATATAGAACGTTGGCTGGCAGCTACCTTTAAAAAAGGCGATGTGGTTTTTATCGAGGGTGTACGGAAAAAAGGCGAATTGACGAAATATGTTGTGAAGACAGAGAGTGAGGCGGATAGAGATGTTATTACAAAAGTTGCAAAAGAAGTAAGAAAGGATCTGGTAAAAAAGGGGATTAAGGTTGTAGAGAATACAGCAAATCGCATACGCCCCCATCTGTCTACTCTATGGAAGACAGGTAAAGGTATATACGATGGGGTATACAAGCCAGCAAAGGATCTAATAACGAAAGGAGTTATAAAACTCAATAAGCACATCAGAAATGGAAAGCTCTATTATGGAGTTACGGGAAAAAGAGGGGCATTTGTTCCGGGACTCAGATACGGGGCTGGCAAAGCTGCATCAAGGATACATTTCTCTCCGTCGTTGGCTAAGTCAGCTACACAAGCTGCTCTGAAGAATGCCCTCACGCTTAAGACTCTCACTAAGGGAGCATTCTTTTCGGTTGCGGGAAGAGCTCTTGATTATGTTTCTAAAGGGAAAAATATCTTAAGTAACTGGACAGCAGTAAGTTCTCAGCTTTTCCCAGAATGAATACTCTGTAAGTTGTTGAAACTAAAGCCTTTTCTCTACGCGATTGCGTCTGAACTGCGAAAAACTTAAGTGTCGAAAAATCAAGCACTTATGGAGAACTTGCTACTGACCAGTTGGTAAGGCTAACTCGACTTAATATAACTCGATGTTCAAGTTTTTTTCTGATAAGGTTGGCACATTTCTTGCCACAACTTGATGTTCAGTCTGCCGAAGGCGGATTTGTGTTTCAACTCCTCGTCTTTCAGATGGCAGGTCTTTCAGATGCTGAAGACGGAAGAAGCTTTAGCCCCAAACTCACCTGCTGCCAGCAGATGATTGTTTAGTCGATGGATTATTGTAGATACTTTTGTGTAGCAAAAGAGCTAAAGATAAATGGTTTTCTGCCGATAGCATAAAATAGCGGGAGGTTACGCTATTTTACTATAAAAGGTGGAGGACCAACTTATGTTTATTAGTAATGAAGTATTGCCCTTTGTCAAAAATTTTATTGATGACCTGAATGAGGCCTTAAAAAAAATTAATCCCCACGCAGAGTTGTCCAAAGCTCAAAAGGCATGGTTGGGCTTTTGTCTCGTTGCAATTGTAGTCACAAATTCGATCTGCTGGAAGAAGTTTGAACGTGCTAGTC
>JASEGY010000348.1:0-1244 GCA_030019105.1 bacterium
GAGCAAGCTCGACCACTACAAAATTAATCCCATTGCCCAAACGATGAACAAGGCCAACCCTTTAGCTCTTACCCTTAGATTTGAAGAAGATACTCCGTTGTCCGTGTTCGTCGTAAAAAGAGTAGCCTCAGAAGAACCCACGGACACGAATCAGGTTCCACCCCGATTTAACGGGCTGCGGATAAGCTGCAGAGAGGCGGCACGCTTGCGTGCCATCTCGGCTGTCAGCTTCATTCGCTGTTAGGGTCGTTTGCGGGACGCCTGACGGCGGATGGCCATCCGCAGCCCGTTAAGCGGACCGCTTAACGGTGAAGTTGAGTGGCCTCGCGCGGCTTCATGCTCGAGGTCCGATCGAACGACGGGTTGGGCACCCTGGTCAGCTATGACTGGCCTCGGCATGCAATTTCAACCCAAGCGCTCCGATAACTTTGAGGATGGTGTCAAAGCCGGGGCTACGCTCGCCGGAAAGCATCTTGTAAAGGCTTTCGCGGGACAGTCCCGCATCTTGCGCTACCTGTGCCATGCCCTTGGCGCGAGCAATATCGCCAAGTGCTTTGGCAATGAATGCGGCATCTCCGTCGGCTTCTTCAAGGCAGGCTTCAAGATAAGCCGCCATTTCCTCGGGGGTTCTGAGGTGTTCGGCGACGTCATAGCGAGTGGTAACGGTTTTGCCCATGGTGATTACTCCGAAAGATTACGTGCGAGGCGCAAAGCGGCCTTGATGTCCTTGGCTTTTTTCTTACCCTTCACCACTAACTTCGCTCCTCCTCTGGCTTAGCCTCTCTGCTGACTTCGCTTCACTGCGGACTTCGTTCATCCAAGGTCAAATTACTTGTCAACACTCACTCAAGGTCTGACACTGACTCCCTTTCTATATCCTCAAGAATTTGAGAAGTTGAATAGATAATCTTAGGGATATCAGATTTGATAGTATCCCACACCAAAAAATAATCTATGCCAAAATAGCCATGAATCAAACGGTCTCTCATTCCTGCCATATTTTTCCATGCAACATGGGGATATTTCTCTTTGATAAATTCAGGAACATTCTTGGCAGCTTCACCAATAATTTCAAACTTTTGGATAACTGCACTCGATGTCTTTTCATCCTTCAGAAACTGATCAAAATCGATGTCTTCAACAAACTTTTGAATATACCCGCAAGCTTTAAGAATATACTCAACGCAGGCATAATCTGCGATTTTGTACCTTCTCAATAACTTGGGGCAATCTGTGTTGTAAGT
>JASEGY010000348.1:1487-4016 GCA_030019105.1 bacterium
GAAATTGGAAATTGGAAATTAGGAAAAGCGTGAAAGCCTAATTTCTAATTTCCAATTTCAATTCGCAATCGTAACATTCTCGCGGACAACGCAAATGTTGCGGGGTAATAGTATATCCCTGTAAATATAAGAGCTGATCTCTTCACGAACAGCTCTTTTGGAAACGACATCAACTTTATGTTGTAGTTTTTCCTCGAGGAAATTACCAAGCCCACCTAAGTCTAACAAGGTTGCACCTTTCTGGAATTCGACTAATATGTCAATGTCGCTGTCTTTTCTTGCTTTGTCTCTGGCATAAGAACCGAAAAAGCCTTTTAGTTCAGCGTTATACTGTTTGTAAACCTCATTTTTCAGGCTTTCAAGGATTTCAAAAATTTGGTTTTTGGTCATAGACTGGACGTTTCTCATTTGTATTCCTTTCTTAATGTTGAGCCACTAACATGAAAATCAGCGGCGGCGTTTTTTGCCGTCCGCTGGATTGTTTTGTTAGAGTGTTTTTTATTCCCATAACGATTTACCTGTCGCTCTGAAATAAAGTGACTCAGGGTCAACATCAAAACCGCAATCCCACACAAGAGTAGGCCATGAATCAAGATGAAAACGTGAGAAAATTTCAGGATTACGCAATGGTTCCGCTATTTGATATTTATATACAAGATCTCGGAGATCTATTTCTCCGGTTTCACCTGTGTTGAATTTTAGAAATACCCGATAGTCTTTAACATGCCTTGCTTCTAAAATTGAAATACATTCCATAATTTATTCTCCCTTTACACGAGTGGCTGAATGCGATGAAATTCCTTCGTTTCCCACATAATTAAGAGTTCATCGCAATGCAATTCTGCCCATTCTTCCACAAGACCACGAACTTTCGCTGGAAGTGAACCAACCGTGATATTCAGATTCTTGTTGAACTAAGGCCGCTTCGCGGCAGTTTTTTAATAGCTTCCTCGGTCTATATTTTCATCCCCGTTTTTGTCCATTCCTTGTTATAATATAACGTGGATTTCGACACCCCTTTGGGAAAAATCTCGATTTTCTAAGTGCCGATAAACATTACTTCTCTGGATTTTGGGGTAACCTCCAAGAATTCCAGAAATTGGCTTTTCAGGGGCAAAACCGAGTTTTTGGGCTTTTTTGGGCTACGGTAGATGATTGGCCGGAATGCCGCAATCTGCTGTAAGTGCTGACTACTTCTAAGCTTAAAAAATAGACAAAACCGATAGCGCCCTGTCGAAATCCACGATATAACATTAATTAAGCAGTATTTCAAGAAGGCTCTCGGATAAAACTGTAAAAAAGGAGATTGATGCCCATGAGATAACCTTCCAGATTTAGGAACATCTTGCCCTACAAAAACTGGGGATGAAAGAGAAAAACAAGCTTTCTCTCATCCCTTGGGGGAAGTAAGGTTGAAAGCCTCCGAGAGCCTTCCATTACTTAAAGGAGGTATATTATGTCTGCACTTCGCCAACGCATGACCGAAGATCTTCAGTTAAGAGGTATGGCTCCACGAACACAGGAAATGTATGTTCGGGCAGTATATCAGCTTGCTCAACATTACAATAAGTCACCGGATAAGATAACCGAGGAAGAGTTCCGCGATTATTTCCTCTATATCAAAAACGTGAAGGGCTATTCCCGAGCTACCAGTACCATCGCCCTTTGTGGTATCAAGTTTTTTTATGAGCACACCTTGAAACGCGAGTGGACAACATTGACTTTCGTCCGGGCACCCAGGGAAAAGAAGCTGCCTGTCATATTGAGCAGGGAAGAAGTCCAGCGTATACTGCAAAATATCCGGCTCCTGAGATATCGGGCTTGCCTGCAAACCATTTATGACTCTGTTGATTTAATAGCCTTTTTGAGATGTCACTGTAATTGCAGCATATAGTTGTTGTCTGTAGCATCAATATGTTTCTACTTAATTTTCAGGGCTGGGCAAAACTGGACTAAATCAACAGAGTCATTTATTCCTGTGGTCTACGCCTCCAGGAAGGGACAAACCTTCAGGTGCCGGATATTGACAGTTCCCGAAGCCTAATTCACGTCCACCACGGAAAAGGGGGTAAAGATCGCTATGTTCCGCTCCCGCAAACAACCTTGCAGATGCTTCGAGAATACTGGAGCACCCACCGAAATCCCCTCTGGATTTTCCCTGCTCCCGGACGCGGCGGCATTGCCATGCCAACAGCCAATCAACCAATGCCCAAAAGCAGTGTTCAAAATGTATTTAAAGCTGCTCTAAAACAGGGTGGTATTCACAAGCGCGCTTCTGTTCATACCCTGAGACATTCCGACGCTACCCACTTGCTTGAAGCCGGCGTTAACCTCCGCCTCATTCAAGAGTATCTGGGGCATAGTTCGCCAACAACAACTGCCATCTATACTTACCTTACCGAGAGATCCCAGGAGATGGCCACCAAACAGATAAATCTGATCATGGATGACCTTTAAACCTCTTTAAGGAGATTTCGGCATCGTTTCAAATCGTCCCAATAGCAGCTTTACACTTTTGAAGCGGAGTTG
>JASEGY010000349.1 GCA_030019105.1 bacterium
GGTGTTGTAGTTGCAGAGCTTGCTCTGCCGTAATGTCGAGCAAGCTCGACCACCACAAAATTGACCCCATTGCCCAAACGATGAACAAGGCCATTATGTTTAAACCTCTCGTCGTTTTTCTTTTTCTACTTTTGTTCAGTAACCTGGCCCAGGCCGGTGGATTAGCCGTCTCGCCGGGTGAGGTGGTTATTGAGAACCTCCGGATAGGCCAGACCTACAATCTGACCAGAGAAAAAGGAATACCCGTATCCGTTACCAACACCAGTAGTTCGCCTATTGAGCTTAAGATTGAAGCGCTTGCCCCTACTCCAGGTGAGAAGAGGGAAGGATATGATCCTATCCCTGACCCTTCCTGGCTGAAAATAGGCCAGGATCAATTTAGGTTGGAACCAAGAAGGAGTGTCTCTACCGATGTAACCATCTCCATTCCGGCTGATGAACAATATCTGGGCAAAAAGTATCAGGCCATTGTCTGGTCGCATACGGCCGGGGCAGGGATGATCCAGCTTGGCCTGAAGACTCGGGTACTTATCGAGATCAGTAGTGAGCGGCCGGAGACAGCGGCAGTGGCAGAAGCAGCGGCAGAGATAGAGACAGCGCCTTTGCCGATAACTTACCTCTTTCAGGATATTCCGGTAGGTAAGCCATATAAATTGGACTTTCCTTTTGGAACTCCTGGCCAGCCCGATACTTACAGTAAATATTCCCTTTCGCTTGAAAGCGCCGGTTTCACAGGATACCACTCCCTGCCTGATACAAACTGGATATCCCTGGAAAAAAGCAGGTTTGACTTTGACCCGGATACAATCAATATGGTCAAACTCGATCTTAATATCCCGGCTGATGAGGCATATTACAACCAGCACTGGGTTATTGATCTTAAGGCTATGGGAATATCCCCGGAAGACACTTCGCCGGTTGTCCTTACCCACCGGCTTTTGCTTGAGACTGAAGTCAAGGAAGAGCCTGGATTCCGGCCGGCCGGGTTGATCGGACTTGCACCAGGCCGGATACTTCTGGATAACGTGCTCCCTGGAACAGGCATGGCAGCTACCTTAAATATCTACAACAATGATACTGCCGCTCACACATACAAACTCGTTCCGGTTATTCCCCAGGCGGACGAAAACGAAGGGATCGCTCTTTCTCCCGGGTATGAGGCGATTCCTGATCCGGGTTGGATTACCCTTGATCAGGAAGAGCTAAATATCAAAGGTGGCGGGACCATGGCTGTTACGCTGAAAGTTACTGTTCCTGAAGACAAGAGTGGGGCTAACCAATGGTGGGAGGCTATTCTTTTAGTAGAAAGCGAAATCGGAGAAACAAACTTTCTTCGGCTTCAGATAAGGATGATCCAATGAGCGAGTTGTCCAATATTAAAATCATCCGTCAAAGAGCCACCTCTTCAGAGATTGTTGCTATGCTGAAAGTTCTTGGCGATTATATCAAACTGGCTGTTGATGTGGAACGAGAGCTTGTTGCAGGTGGAGGTGAGCTTCATGCAGATTGTGAGACGGCGCTTTTGAATGATGGAAGTCTTCAGGAAAATATCTGGGGCGCAGATTGGCATCCTAAGACCAAAGAAGTCTTTTTTGAATCGCTTATTAACATCCGCCCGCGACAAAATAATAGAAGTATGCTTATTCAAGATCCTGAGTTAAGGAATCGCGTTGATAAAATAGTGAGAAGTCTTCTGGAGGTTGATTGATGGAGAAGAAAAGTTTGTATGAACGATTTATTAAATGTGACTGGCCCCGGCAAGTGGGGAATCTGGCCTCTACTCTGGCACGATTAAGCTCTTTAAGTGCTAAACCTGATTATGATGATATCTCACGAAATTTATTACGAGAAGCCGCCTTGCTTATCGAATGGTGTGCGCCTAATGTCCCTGAGAACTTACAAACCGATCTGGCTGTTATGCAGCGTGAATTATGTTATTGGTATAACATTCCCTTACAAGCAGAGATACGGAAATTGCTTTCCTTGAGGGGTCGTGTAATGTCCGATTATTTACTCCATGCTTCAGGACTGGGATAAAAAACGGGTCATCAATAAGCTGTAGGAATTCCGAGACGTTCATTAGTCATCAAGAGGTAAAAAATGAAAGGTATTAAGGCAATCAAATGTTCAATAAAAATTGGCGATTTATGGAAGTCACCAATACTCCATATCTTAATAACCAGGGAAGACGAAGTATATGTTGCCCGGTGTCTTGATTTCACCGTTTCCAGTCACGGAGATTCTCTCAAAGAAGCCTTGGAAGCAGTGAAAATATCCATTATAGAGTACGTGCGTCATGCCTTTGAGAACAACATCACTGATCAAATAGTAGACCCAGCGCCTGACCGATATTGGATTCTGTTTAAAGAATTAGAGTTAAGAGAGGAAAGGGTTAAGATAAAGAAGTCGGCAAGTTGTCCGGAGATAGCTACACTTTTACAAACTCAACAGGTCTTAGAGGAGATGACGGTTTATGCCTAAGGCGCTTGAGCTTAGGAAGGTAATGAAACTTCTGGCACCTTATGACATTCATTATGCAGCTAAAAAGGGCCGTCATCCTAAATTTGTTCATAAAGAGACAGGACAATCTTATCCGGTAAAAGCTCATGGCAAGAAGACGATGATTCTTCCGTATGCCTTAAATGATCTCATTGATAAATTTAACCTGCCAGCAGACATCTTTGGATAAGGTGGCAGGTCGTATATTTATACAGGAGGATGAAATGAAAAAGAGATTTCTATGGAGAAACGTCCTAATCATCTCCTTTTTACTTGGTTTTCCTGCCATAGCTCTCTCTGCCTCTACGCAGACGATTCATGTCTTTGTGACGGTAGATAGTACAGCCCCCACCGTTATTTCTACGACTCCCAATACCGGCGCAATTGGGGTCTCCCTGACTCAGGATATAATCGTAACCTTCTCGGAACCGATGGATACTCCCTCCCTGAGCATTAGCTCTACCCCGGATCCGACTGGATGGACCACAAGCTGGAATGCTCAAGACACCCAGGTCACCTGTTCTCATAATCCCTTTAATGAATCAACCACCTACACCTTCCAGATTACAGCGGCCAAAGATAAGGCAGGTAATAATCTCTCGTCCTTACCTTATTTGCTTACCTTTACGACTACTGGTGCCCTGGCTGATATCATGATAAACGAGGTGGCCTTTAAAGAAGATAGTCCTGATACTGACTGGATTGAATTCATTGTGGTAGATGCTCAAACTGGGATTGTGGCTGCAGGAGAGTCAACCCCTATGAAGGAGATGGAGAAGAATGCCGAAAGTCTTGCTAAAGAAAAGGCACTTTAAACAAGAAGTGATAAAAAGGAGGTAAAATGCCGATAGAATTAGAGGAATTAAAAGGGAGTGTTATACAACTTGGAATTGAATTGCACAGGTTGCAATCAATATTTCGAACCTACAGTGTTACCATAAATGATCTTGGAGAAAGTCAACGGAAGCCGGCAAATCCGGTCGTTGTTACTATTGAGCAGCGAAGTGAGGAGGATTTTGTAGCCTGTTTTTATGATGCGGACATTTATGGATATGGGGACTCTATTCCGGAATGTCTTGATGATTTAAAATTACAGATGGTCTCCCAGCTTCAGTTTTTGTCACGGGAAGAAAAGAGAGTAGACCTCGGGGTTTTCCCTGCCAAACAATTAGCTGTTTTGCGTAATTTAATTACGGAGAGGACAAACCCATGCTAACACTTGAGGGTATTAAAGTAGTTATGGCAAAACTTAATGCCCAAGAAGAAGATGGCAAGACAATTGAAGGGGAAGTTAGATTTGATTCAAGTAGAGGCAATGAAAATCGTTATTCGTATTACTATAAGAACCAACTTGTGTTCACCTTCGGAATAACCCGGAGTTCACGGAAAAAATCTAAGGTGTTTCATTATGTGCCACGGCAAATGCATCTTCAGCTTTATACTATTACCCCGCAACATTTGCGTTGTCCGCGAGAATGTTACGATTG
>JASEGY010000034.1:0-10785 GCA_030019105.1 bacterium
AACCTCTGAACCTGACAACCTGAACGGGTTCTACCATGACTTTTGAAGAGGATACGAGGGGTTTTTTGATGAAAAAGTTTTATTCGATCCTCTGTCTATCTATTTTACTCGGAGTATATCCTGATCAAACCCTAAATGCTGATTCCTGGGTCAGTAATGGACCTTATGGCGGGGTCATTACCTCTATTGCGGTCGATCCCGGGAATAAAGAGACTATTTATGTGACCACCTTTGGTGGAGGGGTATTTAAAACCCTTAAGGGAGGTATCTCCTGGGACCCTGTAAATGAAGGTCTTCCTTTGCTTGCGCTTGATAGTCGCTCCATTATTATCAATCCGGATAATTCAGGTCACCTCTATTTAGCTTCGGCTGATGGGATATACCAGAGCCTTGATGGAGGAGACAGTTGGGCAAAGAAAGACCGGGGGCTGAGTAATTCGGATATTAGATTTGTGGCTTTAACTCAGAGAAATACTGAATTACTCTATGCGGCCGCCTCGAATGGGGTTTATAAGAGTGAAGATAGCGGAAATAACTGGAGCTTAAGCCTGAGCGCCCTTGATGTGCGTTCGGTTGCCATAGATCCCGGGAATACCAATATTGTCTATGCGGCTACCTGGGATGGGATCTACAAAACCAGTAATGGTGGAACAAAATGGGATAAACTGAACGGCGAGTTGGGGAGAGGCCGGGTCTGGTCAGTAACTATTGACCCAATTGAGAATAATACGGTGTATATTGGTCTTGACAAGGGAGGCATCTACAAAAGCACGGATAGCGGCAAAAATTGGACGCCGCAGAACCTGGGATTATCTGATAATGATATTCGCTGCCTGGTGATCGATGTCACCGCAGGAATTGAGTATGTGGGGACCTTTGGTGGAGGGGTTTACAAAAGACAGCAGGGGGAAGAAACCTGGCGGCCGATAAGCGTGGGCTTATCTAATACCACGATTCGATGCCTGAGATTAGATTCCGATTCTATCTATGCAGGAACTAACGGCGGGGGAATATTTAAAAGCGATAACGAGGGGCTTTCCTGGAAAGAAATAAATGAAGGTGTAACTAACACCTACGTTGAGACCTTAACTGCCGGCAATGGAGGTATCATTTATGCCGGCATTGGATTGGGAGGTGGAGTTTTTAAGAGCAGCAATGGGGGAGAAAGCTGGAAGGCCAAGAGTGAAGGGATCATGAATAATACCCTCCAGGACCTCTTAGTGTCACCTGATAATCCTGAGGTCGTCTATGCCGGCACTTATAGCCACGGGGCATTTAGAACCATAAATGGAGGTGAACAGTGGAAAAAGATCAATGAAGGTCTCCTGGATTTTTCGGTCTGGTCTTTGGCTGCTTCTTCAACTACCCTGTATGCCGGAACCGGTGGAAATGGGGTCTTTGCCAGTACTGATGGCGGAGATAATTGGAGACCGGCTAATCAGGGGATGGACGGAGCCGGTATCCATGCTTTGGCGATCGACCCTGAAGATGAAAAAACAGTCTATGCCGGCGGCTTTACCGGAGTATTTAGAAGCGATGACGGGGGAGTAAGCTGGGCCGGGAAAAATATCGGGTTATCTCATACCGATGTTCGGGCTATGGGCATAACTGCTGAGGGAACCCTTTACATCGGCACCTACGGCGGGGGGGTTTTCAAAAGTCCTGACCGGGGTGAAATCTGGGAAGAGGCAAATACCGGCCTCTTCAAACGCTCTGTCCTCTCTCTATCTATTGACCCGGATAATGAACAAAGTATTTATGCCGGAGTTTATGGAGGAGGTGTTTTTCGCACTGAAGATGGGGGAAGTACCTGGACTCAGTTGAGTCAAGAGGGACTTGTCTCCCCATCTATTATGTCTTTAATGGTAGTCGGGGGCAGGGTATTTGCCGGCACCCAGGGCGGTGGAGTAGTCGAGTATGTAGCGACACCGGCCGACAGCACTCCCCCTGGCGCTATCATTGACCTCACTGCCCTTGATCCGACTCTAAATACCATTACCCTCACCTGGACAGCCCCGGGAGATGATGACCGGGTTGGTCAGGCCGCGGTCTATGACATCAGGTATTCTGCTTCACGGGCGGCAGTTGAAACCTGGGACCAGGCTGCCCAGATTAAAAACGAGCCGGCCCCCAAGGCCGCTGGATCAACCGAAGTCCTTGTCGTCCCCGGCCTTGATCCTGAGACTACTTATTACTTTGCCATCAAGACCTTAGATGAAGAAGGCAATGTCTCTCTGCGTTCAAACATTGCCTCTGAAAGAACCCTGAGGTTAGCCGATACCACCCCGCCATGCCGGATCACTGATCTGGTTGCCGGTAATCCCACTATTTACAGTATTACCCTTGCCTGGACTGCCCCTGGCGATGATTGTCAGGACGGTCAGGCCAGTTGCTATGACATCCGTTACTCTACTTCTCCAATAAATGAAGATAATTGGTCAGCCGCCTTTCAGGTTAAAGCCAATCCTGTTCCGGCAGCGTCCGGCTCAAAAGAGACTTTTGTGGTAGTCGGACTCGATCCCGCAACCTTTTATTATTTCGGCATCAAGGCCTGTGATGAAGAAGGTAATCTATCGCCCCTCTCCAATATTGTCTCTGAGACAACCCTGCGTTTAGCCGATACTACCCCCCCGTGCCGGATTACCGATCTGGTCGCCGGCAATCCCACTCTTTACAGTATTACCCTTGCCTGGACTGCTCCTGGAGACGACTGTCGGGACGGCCAGGCCGGTTGCTACGACATCCGTTACTCTACTTCCTCCATTAACGAAGATAATTGGCCAACAGCCTCTCAGGTCGAAAACAACCCCATTCCAGCAGCCCCTGGATCAAGAGAAACCTTTGCAGTAGATGGCCTTAACCCCGCAACCCTTTACTACTTCGCCATCAAGGCATGTGATGAGGAAGGTAACCTATCGCCCCTATCTAATGTTGTTGCCGAAACAACTCTTGGGGTGAATCGCCTCCCACAGGTAACCATCACCTATCCTATTGGTGGAGAGATACTCAATGGAACAACCGATATCTGCTGGCAGGCAACTGACCCTGATGCGGATGAACTAACCATTGACCTCTTTGTCAAACGCTATTCTGATTTAAGCTGGACAGTGCTTGCCTATGGGGAGCCTGATGGCAGGTGCTATCCGTGGGATACAACTACTTTTGAAGACGGAAAAGACTACCTGATCCGGGTGGTGGCTAATGACGGCGAACTGAGTGGACAAGATCAGACCCGAACGACCTTTGCTATTTCAAATCACCTGCCCATCGGTCCGGCGAAAGACTTAAGGGATGCCCTCGTCTATCCCATCCCGTACCGGCCCGGCGAGGCTTACAACGGGGCCTTGAAATTTATTCATCTGACCGAAACTTCCTGGGTAGGTGTTTACACTATTACCGGCGAGCTGGTCAGGAAGCTTTCCAAAAGGAACCTGGGTCCTATCCCTTATGCTAATGCCTACGGCCTGATCTGGGATAGTTTTAATCAGTGGGGAGAAGTAGCCGCTACAGGAGTTTACATTTATGTCATCGCCGATGAAGCCGGACATCAAAAGATAGGGAAATTCTCTCTTTTAAGGTAGGGGTCGTTCAGGTGTCAGGTGTCCGCAATCAGGTTAACCGTAATTCGTGTCCCTTTACCGTGTTCGTAGAAGAAGCCAGCCTCCCTGCTCATGCCCAGCCTGCGGATTCAAACTAATCCAAACAACATCTCCACGATCAGGGATATACGCCATAGTCCCTACCAAGCCTCGTTTCCAATTGATTGCCCTGTGTCAACTTCGTAATGACAGTTCCCTTCCTGAAAGCTTAAAGCTTTCGGGCATCGTTTCAAATCGCCCCAATAGCAGCTTTACACTTTTGAAGCGGAGTGCATGGCCACGTTTAAATTGGGTTGCGTAACTTCTTTGGAGTTAATCCTTTAGGATTTCATTTATGAAAGGCTAAAGCCTAAACTCCCAAAAAGTGTAAACCGATCTCCAACGATTTTCAAGCTAGATGAAACGATGCCAGCTTTCGGGAAAGTAGCCCCCAAAGTGTTACCCTAAACCGACCCTTTCTGAACCATGCCGTCTTTGTGAAATTAAATTGACAAAGTTTATTTGATGTGCTATGATTTACGCAGGAAAGATTCAAACAAGAAGGTAGATTTTCGGTAAGGAATGTAAGATATGAATTTCAAAAATATACCAAAGTTGCGAATAGGTGATTTGGAAGTTAATATACCCATTATTCAAGGAGCAATGGCTGTTGGCATTTCTTTATCAGGTTTAGCCTCAGCCGTGGCCAATGAGGGTGGTATTGGAGTTATTGCTGCGGCCGGAATTGGTATGCTTGAGCCTGATTTTTTTACAAATTTCAAGGAAGCAAATAAAAGGGCCTTACGGAAAGAAATAAAGAAGGCCAGGGAAATGACCAAAGGCGCTATTGGTGTAAACATAATGGTGGCCCTTTCAGACTTTGATGACCTGGCAATGATTGCCGTGGATGAAGGCGCAGATTTAATTTTTCTTGGGGCAGGACTGGCGCTAAGGAATCCTGTAAGGAATATTAACACATCGCCGCCGGACAGGTTAAGCAAAGTCGCCACCAGGGTTGTTCCTATCGTATCTTCCGCAAGAGCGGCTAAAATCATATTTCGATATTGGGCAAAAAACTACGACCAGGTACCTGATGCGGTAGTTGTTGAGGGTCCATTAGCCGGGGGACATCTCGGATTCAAAAAAGAGCAGATCAATAATCCTGATTATGCCTTAGAAAAGATACTGCCGGAAGTAATCTCTGTGATAAAGCCATATAAGCAGCATTTCAATAAAAGTATTCCGGTAATCGCGGCAGGAGGCATATTTACAGGTGCGGATATTCATAAATTTATCCGGTTAGGGGCACAGGGGGTCCAGATGGCAACCAGGTTTGTCGCCACTCACGAGTGTGATGCTTCCATAGAATTTAAAGAGGCATATCTAAAATGCAAAAAAGAAGCTCTGACCATAATTGACAGTCCTGTTGGATTACCGGGAAGAGCTATATGGAATAAGTTTCTTGAGGATGTGTCCGCAGGAGTTAAAAAACCTTTTAAATGTCCCTGGAGGTGTCTGAAAACCTGTGATTTAAAAAAATCGCCATACTGCATTGTTCTTGCCTTAACCAATGCCAAAAAGGGAAACCTTAGCGAAGGATTTACCTTTGCGGGAGCTAACGCCTATCGGATAGATAAGATTGTCTCTGTTAAAGAGCTTGTCGGAACTTTACTGGAAGAATATGAAAGGGAAGCAGTTGCATAAATTGGTATCTTCTCAATATTTCGGGGGGCTTTTGCCAGAACCGTGTCCGTTGTCCGTGTCCGTAGTAAAAAGAGTAGTACTGCTCGGCGGAAGTTGTTCACCAGTTCCAGAAACCAGGTTTCTTGAAGAAACCTGGTTTCTCAGGCTCCTCAAACCGAGGAGGAATTTCCGCCGAGCTGTAGTAGCCTCAGAACAACCCACGGACACGGATAACGGACACGGGCACGAATCAGGCTCTATCCGGATTTATTGAGAAGATACGGATTAGCTTACCAAAGATGAAACGTCCTAATCTGGTTAAGAGTCTAAATCATGCTTTTATGGGAATCCTCTATGCCCTGAAAACAGAGCGCAATATGCAGCTCCACACTGCGGTGGCTGTGATTGTTTTACTGGGGAGTTTCTTTTTAAACATTACCAGGTTGGAACTAATAGCCCTCTGGTTCGCTGTCTGCCTTGTTCTTTTGGCTGAAATGGTTAACACGAGCATAGAGAACGTTATTGATCTCATTTCCGATTCCTATCATCCTCTGGCCGAGATTGCCAAGGATGTGGCTGCCGGGGCTGTTTTATTGGCCTCTGTTAATGCCCTGATTATTGCTTATCTTACTCTTTATACCCATCTGGAAACCTTCCTTAATACCTCGGTCATTGCACGTGCCAGAGAGATACCTGAACATGTCAGCTTTGTCAGCCTGTTAGTAGTTATTATCATAACTGTCTCTATTAAAGCTATTTTTAAGAAGGGCACCCCTTTTCGGGGAGGAATGCCGAGCGGGCATGCTGCCGTGGCTTTTTCTATTTGGACGGCTACTATCTTTCTCTCTGACAATACCTTTATGGTTATCCTGGTGTTTATCCTGGCCTTTATAGTCGCCCAGAGCCGGGTTAATTTCAAGATACATAGCTTCTGGGAAGTTCTATCCGGGTCATTAATCGGGGTTTTTCTAACCGGGTTGATCTTCCGGTTGATAAAATAGGCAGTTAGTCAGTGGTCAGTGGTCAATTCGCTTTCTCACAAAGGACAAGGGACACAAAGGACATAAGGGACACAAAGGACATAAGGGACACAAAGGACAGCTGACCCCTGACCCCTGACTCCTGGCTCCTGACCCCTGACTTCTGGCTCCTGACCCCTGACTCCTGGCTCCTGACCCCCGACTTCTGACTCCTGACAATTACTGGAGGTATCTTGGACGAATCAGATTTATCTTTAGGATTAAGAGTAATAAGAGTAATAGGGCTTTTCATTCTCCTGGGTTTATCCGCTTTTTTTGCCGGATCTGAAACAGCTTTGTTTTCTTTAAGCAAACTAAAGGTCCGGGAATTTGGGCGTTTACCTGCGACAAGGATAATCAGTCGTCTCCTGTCCTCACCCCGGAGCCTGCTGATTAATCTCTTAGTGGGAAACACGGCGGTCAATATTTTTGCTTCAGCCCTGGCGGCCTCGATTGCTATTGATATATGCCATGCCACTGGGGTGAGCAAAGCGATTGGAGTGGGAATAACCGTGGGAGTGATGACTATCCTTATATTAATCTGTGGTGAGATTTCTCCCAAGACCTTTGCCCTTCAGTACGCCGAAACACTGGCCAGGGTTGTCGCTAAGCCCCTAAACCTGTTCGCTTATTTTATCTCCCCTTTACAGGTGGGACTGCTCAGACTTACTGATCTGCTGGTAGCCCTTTTTGAAAGGATGTCTTTTTTCAGCAAAGACCCCTTTGTCACTGAGGAAGAGATAAAAACGGCTTTTACGGTAGGACAAAAAGAAGGTGTCCTGGGAGAAAAGGAGGGAGAGATATTTAAGAGTATCTTTAAGTTCGGTAAAGTCACTGTCAGGAAGGTTATGGTCCCCGTAGAGAAGGTAGCCGCGGCTCCGGTTGAGGCGGAAGCAACAGTTATCCTGAACTTAATTAAAAAAGAGGGTTTTTCTCGCATACCTATCTATAGAAATTCCCTTGATGAGATCATCGGTATTGTCCACGCTAAGGACTTTGTGACCTACCTTGGTGAAGGGGGGGCTTCCCGGATAAATCTAACTAAACTGGCCAGGCCGGCTTATTTTGTGAGAGAGTCAAAAGAGGCCGGTCAGCTCTTGCGAGAACTTCAACGGGGAAAGACCCAGATGGCTATCGTGGTTAATGAAGAAGATCATGTCTCCGGTTTAGTCACTATGGAGGACCTGCTGGAAGAAATCGTAGGTGAAATTCAGGACGAATACGATATGGAGTAACGATTGCGGATTGTGGATTTCGGATTGCGGATTTAAAAATCCTCCGAGCAGTCTGTCGGAGTGAAATAGAGAATCCCAATGTTCACGGCATCTTGTTGTAGTTGCAGAGCTTGCTCTGCCAAAACGTCGAGCAAGCTCGACCACTACAAAATTGCGCACAGATAGATTTTCTCTCCGACAGACTGCGAGCAATCCGCAATCCGCAATCCGAAATCCGAAATCGATATGATTTACACTATTCTCGCTTTAATGTTAATTATGGTTGCTTTTGGCCTGAGCGCCTTTTTCTCCGGGGCTGAGATCGGCCTTATTTCAGCTAACAGGGTTAGAATTAAACACTTAGCTGAAACCGGGGTTGGCCGGGCTCAGATTATGGAAGGCCTTTATCGTTATTATCCTCAATTGATTGTAGCCTTTTTGGTCGGAAACAATATAGCTAACGTCACTATTGCGGCTACGGCTGCGTCTTTCTTTGAACGGTATCAAAGTATAACGGCCGTAATTGTGACTGGATTTATTCTTATCTTTGGTGAAATTATTCCCAAGAGTCTCTTCAGGCGACACGCGACCAAGCTCGTTCTTCTATTAGCCTGGCCAATAAAGGCTTCTTATTTCTTGCTTTATCCGTTAGTTGGCTTGTTCTGCCGGCTGCTTAATATATCGGAGAGAGAGGAGACTTCGTATTTAACCCGGGAAGAACTCAAGTTTCTCATTGAGGAGGGAGGACGTAAGGGTGTCTTAGAGGAAGAGGAAGAAATGCTCACGGGCGCCTTTGAATTATCTACTACCAGGGTGAAAGAGGTGATGACTCCCCGGGTGGATATGGTTTCCCTCAAGGCCGAATCTGATATGAACGAAATTCTCCAGGTCATATCCGAGCATAATCATTCCAGGATCCCTGTCTGCGGCGAGGACATCGATGATGTCTTAGGTATCCTCTATACCAAAGACCTGCTGAACTTTTGGGGAGAAGAACCATCAGAGGTTAGAGCCATTGAATTCAACAGGATACCATATTTTGTTCCGGAAAGCAAACCAGTGGGGAAATTGCTTCGGGAGTTTCAGGAAAAAAGGACACATGTGGCGATAGTTGTTGATGAATATGGCGGCACAGCCGGTCTGGTCACCCTGGAAGATTTGCTGGAGGAATTAGTGGGAGAGATAGAGGACGAATATGTCCACGGTGATGAGGTGGAACTTAAGGTTATTGATGAGTCTACTTATGAGGCTGATGCCCGGGTAAGTATCGACCAATTAAGTGAAGAACTTAACCTTGATCTGCCGGAAGATGATTATGAAACAGTTGGAGGGTTTATTCTTCATCATCTGGGGCGAATACCTCATTCCGGAGAAATAATAGAGATTGGAGAACTTGGTTTTCATATCCTGGATGCAGATGAGAAAAGCATTCTGAAGGTCAAGATTATTAAGCAATAGCCTTCATAAAAGCTAAAGGTAGTGACGCTATCCACACTCAGGAGTTAATCCTTTAGGATTTCATTATGAAAGGCTAAAGCCTAAAATCCGAAATATAGCTTGCTTTAGCTTTCGTGTGTCTCATTGTTATTAAGAAATAGGTAACCGTTCACGGAAGGCTGAAATTAGAAATTAGAAATTAGAATTTCCAATTTCCAATTTCTAATTTCAAGCCGTGAACGGCTGCCCATTAAAGGATTATGAAAAGTTTAGCTTTATTTATTCCTGAAATCAGGAATCTGCTGACCGACAATAATTATACTGTTCTAAAGGACCTGCTGAAGGAACTTCATCCGGCCGATATTGCGCGGGGTGTTGAAGACCTTGAGCCAAAAGAACAACTGGCTGTTTTTAAATGTCTTTCGGATGAAGAGGCTATCCAGGTCTTTGAAGAGCTTGATCTTAAGGAGCAGTCTTTCCTGCTTGATTCTATTAGCCGGGAAAGGGCCGGGAAGGTTCTCGATGAGATGGCCTCTGATGATCGGGCCGATTTCTTTTCCGAACTCTCTGATGAAACGGTGACACGTCTTTTCAAGTTGATGAAGCGGGAAGAGGTGGCCGATGTTGTTCAACTCCTGAAATATGAGTCCGATACGGCCGGTGGACTTATGACCACCGATTATATTGCCTTAAGGGAGAATATAACGGTGGAAGCGGCCGTTGAGGCTATCAGGAAGAGACCTAAGGTAGAGATGATCCACTATGTCTATGTGGTTGATGAGCCTGGTCATTTAGTTGGCGTAGCCTCACTGCATTCCCTCATTCTCGCTAAGGAAGGAACCCCTCTTTTCGAGGTGATGTATCCGGACCCAATCAGAGTCAAAGTAGATATAGATCAAGAAGAAGTGGCCAGGACGGCAGCTAATTATGATCTATTAGCTGTTCCGGTCATTGAGCACGATAATCGGTTGGTTGGGATTGTCACGGTAGATGATATTATCGACGTGGTGGAAAAAGAGGCCACCGAAGATATCTACCGGATGGCCGGAACAGTTTCTGAAGATGATGTCCATAAAAAGTCTATTTTTAGGGTGGTCGGCTTAAGATTGCCCTGGCTTTTCACCTGTTTAATCGGTGGTCTGATTTCAGGCAACATCATCAGGTTCTTCGAGATTACTTTGGATGAGACCATTGCCCTGGCCTTTTTTACTCCGGTCATACTTGGCATGGGCGGTAATGTTGGCATTCAGTCTTCAACAATAGTTGTGCGGGGGATTGCTCTCGGCTACTTTGAGCGTGTTCAGATATTTTGGGTTCTGAGCAGGGAGATGGGGACTGGCCTGCTTCTTGGCGCTATCTGCGGGACATTGGTCGGTCTAATGGCTTCTCTTCTTCAAATGGGCGGGGAGGTTGTTGCCCTGGCCGTAGGAATTTCTATGTTTTGCTCCCTTAGTTTAGCCACTTTTATTGGGACTATTTTCCCTTTAATCTTTAAACGAATAAATGTAGACCCGGCTATCTCAGCCGGCCCCTTTGTGACCACGGTACTGGACATAACCGGCCTGATTATTTATTTCACTCTGGCCGGCTTTCTGCTTAAGACGCTGAATTAACTTGAGGTAGCCGTTCACGGCTTGAAATTAGAAATTGGAAATTAGAAATTAGGGGATGGTTCATTTTATCGTTTTCCCGGCATTGTTCATCGTTTCGGCCACTCGATCACCGCAGAAACCAGGTTTCTTGAAGAAACCTGGTTTCTCAGGTTGCCCAAAACCAGTGAGGAACTTACGCCGAACTGTACTATAGTGCTTAAGAAAAAGATTCTGGGGTTGGTTGAAGATTGGAGTTTAGGCT
>JASEGY010000034.1:10794-16204 GCA_030019105.1 bacterium
GCTATAGTGCTTAAGAAAAAGATTCTGGGGTTGGTTGAAGATTGGAGTTTAGGCTTTAGCCTTTCATAAGTAATGAAATCCTAAAGGATTAACTCCGAAAGCTATATAGCCTATCTTGAATTCGCTTACCCCAAAATATTTATCTTAAGAGCTATATCTTGCTCCCTGACCCCTGATACCTGAACGCTTACCGTTTTTTAAAATCTGAATTCCTTTTTCAACATAATCCGATGCTCCTCTTTTTCCGGGTCTTCATCCGGTCGATATTGGTACTGAATTGACTCTCCCTCCTTCAGATAATAATCCAGCTCAAATTCTTGCGTCAGGCCAAGTCTTTTCTGTTCTTTCTGTTGCGATTCAACTATTGCCCGATAGTTGAAATATAAATCCCTGGAAACATATTTACCCAGATTAAATTCCACTTTATTTTCGTCTTTACCAGATTTATCCTCATCAACCAGAGAATCATTCCTGCCCAGCGCCCTCTTCAGTATTTCCCCCACCGGAAGTTTGATGTCAATATCAATGTCGAGGGCTGTGGATAACTGTCTTTCTAAAGGATTAATTACGCCGGCGTCCAGGCTCTGGCCAACTAATCTGGCTATACCTATTTGCAGGAGTGACTCCATATCAGCTTCCCCCAATTCACCGCCCATTCTCAAGAGTTGAACAATCTCCTGTTGGCTCTTAGGGGGAAAACTTCCGGGTGCAGTGAACATAGGTTCCGAGTCAAAAAGCTTTCCATCATAGACCATGATGATCCTTTCTCCTCCCACCTCGGTCTTTGCTGTTCCGGTAAGGTACGGGAATTCCACTCCTTCTTCAAATTTCATTTTAGCCTCTTTTAGACGGAACTCAGTGCCTAAGTATTCAAACCTTCCCCGTCTGGCCGAGGCCTGGCCGACTACATCCAGATGAAGGTCCATCCGGCCTCTGAACTCAAGATATCCCCCTTTTTCGATCTCAACGTCAACATAGTCATTATAGTAACTGACCTCTTTGTCGGCAATAATCTTCAGTCCATCCCACCTGATTTTTTCAAGAACGACAGGGGCTGCAGATTTAACAGGATAGGTAAATTTGGTCTTTTTTAATTTGATCCACGAACCACGGGCACAGACCGGTTCATAGAGATTGCCGGTAATCTTCAAATTAATATCCACTTCCCCTTCTAAAAATCCCGGTACGAGAACAGGCAGGGGTTGGTTCTTATTGTGAATAGTAAAATCGAGGCGTTCCGGGGTAGAGCCTTTCGCCCCCTCTACTATCAATTGACTTTTTCCGACCATAGCCTTAAGAGAATCAATGACTAAGGCATTATTGTGTATCCTCAGGGCGGCCTCAAGCTGCTTGAGTCGCTCTTTAAACACAGCAGTCTGAAGGCTTGCTCCCTTGACCTGTATTTCTCCGGAAAGCTCCGGGTCGTCAAATGCCCCGGTGATCCTGAGCCAACCGATGCATTTCCCCTCAGCTTTACTTATTAGTTTTATATATCCCACTACCACCCCCACGTCTAATTCTTCCATATTCAGGATAAGATCAAGTTGACGGTTAGCAGGATCTACCCAGCCTTCACTTTCAATCAATTTCTTTCCGGACCTTGAAAGGCCTAAACTTTGTATCCTTATTTTCCCGGTAGAAAGGTCTATCCGTCCCAATACCCCATTTTCTCCTTCAACTAAGGAAAAATTGCACCCCTTTCCCGGATGATAGTTTACCTCTGAGGTCATCTTTTCAAAATTGTATTCCCGATTTATGGTCAGATTTTCAGCCTCCAGCTTCCCTGTCCAGGGAATGTCTCCCCCCCCCTTTTTTTCTCCGGTAAAAGTCAACTTACCTCCCAGAATAACTTTTGCCACCTCTATTTCTTTGGTCAGGGCTTCAAATTGAACCTTTTGAGGAGAAGCAAGGTCAAATTCTCCTTGAAGGCTTACTGTGCGTTCCTCGTCTTGAATTAAATTAAACTCCGGCACAGACAAGCGCCGGTTACTCAAGCTAAATTCCCCGGCGGCCTGTTTGAATGAAAACCCCGGGGTAGTAAAGTCGGTTATAGATATATTCCCTTTTACCTCAGGTTGGCTTATTGCACCGGAAATATCTATTTTACCTTTAACCACACCCTCGACCTCAGGGGCCCCCGGCCAGCCAAAGGCGGTTAAAGTAGAAAGGCTGGTCCCATCCATTATTAAATCGACTTTAAGCGCTTTAGAGGAAAAATCGACCTCTCCTTTTGCCGTGGAGTGGTCTATCCGGAGTGATTGAATCTCTGCTTTATTGGCTGCCCATCTAAATATGGCCGTAACTGTCTTTCCATCCTGTATCCCTTTAAGAGAGGCGGTAACCTCCGGATGAAGCCACTTGCCCGCTACCCTTCCCTTCAAGTCAAAACTTCCCTCACAGGACGCCAGACGGGGATAAAATACAGCCGCTTCCGGCCAGTTAAGACCGGTCAGTGAGAAATCAATGTCCGCTGTTTCCGGAAAGACGTCGCCGGTCGCAGAAAGCTTTCCTGCGTGGCCGATCTTGAGCGTGAGCGGGTCTATCACTATTTTTTTATCCTTAGCCCACTTCAGGGAAAGCTCCCCTTCGGAAACAGGCAGACCTCTTAAGTCCCCTTTAAAGCCGGACAACCTGCCGGCGGCTGCTCCCTGATCAATCTGACCCTCAATCTTGCCCCGGCCATTAAGACCGGCCAGATCCTCGGCTGTAATTTCAAAGCTGAAGGCCAATGGTTTACCGAAGCGAATGTGTCCGGGAAATGAGAGCCGGCTTTGGTCAGAAAGTAAAATATCCGCCAGAGTAAGCCTGAGCCCATCTCCATCGCCTGTCAGGCTTAGATTACCTGTGTATTTACCGGCTATGTTCGCTATCTTCAAATTCTCTCCCCGGTAACTAAGTTTGCCCTGATCTCTTCTTACCGTCACCAGACCACTCACCTCCCCCGCCGGCGACTTAAGCCCAAGCACTCCGCCGACCTGATCAAGCTTAGTTCCACGAAGGGTAACATTCAGATCGAGCCCCAGGCTTCCATTAAATCTTATCCCACCGTCCACAAACAGATTATTCTCTGATTTCAGGGTAAAGAGATTCAACCGTCCTTCCCGGTAGGTTATTCTTCCCTCCATATCTCCCGGGGAGATAGAATTTATAATATTGTCCTCCAATTTAAATTGCCCGGCAAATACGTCCTCAGGGACAAATTCTCCTGAAAGATCAAACCGGGAGGATACCTGGTTTGCTCCAATCCGGAAGCGGTCAGCGAAAACAGTTATTCTGGCGCGAGTCTTTTGATCTTCAGGAGGCAAAATCTTTCCTTCAAGTTCAAGTCTTCCTTTTTCCTGGTTTATCTTGAGGGACGCAATTTGGATGCGGGTACCTTGCCCCTTAAAGGCACATTTACCTTCTCCCCCCAGGATGCCGGTCAAAACAAAATCCCCTTCATACACGGGAGCGTTTTGCTTGCCGGCTACTTTCAAGATACCATTAAGATGGGTAGATTTATCTGCATCAAGACGAAACAATTTCATGAGGGGCCGGAGGGGAGCATTTTGGACCTCTAAGGTAAGATTGCAAGAGGGAACTCCAGACCAATTCAGTTCCCCTTGAGCCAGATACCCCTCGCCCCATTTTACCCGGATAAGGTGAAGCCGGTCGGATTGATACCGCAAGTTTGCCGTAAGCCCGGGTAGAATCGTCTTACCCTTATTTAAACTGAGAGAAGACAGCGCTGTCTCTCCACTGATGCACAGGGAAGGCTTAATCTTAATAGACCCTTCAAAGGAAAAAGGGCCGGCCAGGTCGGGATTTTTGCCCGGCACAGGAATCCACTTATTCCAGATCACTTGCGCTGACTCCAGCTTTAGCCCGATCTCTTCATTTAAATCAAAGATTTCCCCCTTTAGTTTGAAGGGGGTCTCCCGGGCAGTAAAGGCAACTTCGGCTACGAATTGCGGATTTCGGATTGCGGATTTCGGATTGCGGATTTCGGATTGCGGATTTCGGATTGCGGATTGTGGATTGCGGATTGCAGATTGTGGATTGCGGATTAGAGATTGTGGATTGCGGATTGCAGATTGTGGATTGCGGATTGCGGATTGTGGATTGCGGATTGCAGATTGCGGATTGCAGATTGCAGATTGTGGAACTCCGAACTCCGCATTCCGCATTCCGCAATCCGCATTCGCATAAGAGATTTCAAGGTTCCCGGACGCATCAGTTATCTTTTCTCCCTGAGCCCCCAGAATTAGCTCTCCATCTTTAAGCTCCAGGGATCCCTGGCAGATGACTAACTTTAGTTCCTGCCCGGCAGGCGCTGCCTTGCCCTCAAGGTTGCCTTTAATAGCTCCGTGAGCGGATTGCAGCAGATTGCGGATTGTTTCGATTTCGGATTTCGGATTTTTGATTTCAGATTGTTCCGATTTCGGATTTCGGATTTCAGATTGCGGATTTCCGACTGCTGTCTTCCGACCTCTGACTTCTGACTTCTGATTCAATAAGGAGGAGAGCCCAGCCAGATCAACGCTGTCTATCTCCGCCTTCCAGTTAAGATCCTCAGATGTCGCTTTTCCCCATAGCCTGATCTGAGGCGGCTTTGTCTCTTCCATCAATGAACAGGCAGCAGTAAGGATAAGAGTAGTAGTGTCCTCTCTTTTCCGAGGCTTGATAATTTCAGGGAGGGAGCCCTTCTGACTCCTGACTCCTGACTCCTGACTTCTGACTCCTAACTCCCGGGGTTCGATTCTTGCCTCAATTCCCCTGAGGGGCAGGCTGAAATCCCTGACCGGGTCGAATAAATCCAGTTCACCTTTCTGAATAAGGAGTCTAAAGGAGACAAGATTTATTACGGCGGCCCATTGCTTTTCCCAATCAATTTCACGCTTCCCCTTCTCCAGGCTAAGGGCAGCCTTAGGTCGAAGCAGGCGGATTTCCTTTAGCCAACCAGGAGACCACTTCCCCCTGGCCCTGATTATCTCCCAAAGGCTGAATCGGAAGGCAATTCGATCGATCGTTATCACTGACTCCTCTCCCTCAGGAGAGGATTGAACAAACCGAACCTGATAGAGAACCAGGTGGTCTAATAGTCCGCCTCCTATGTCCCCGATGGTCACCTCATCGCCGGTTTCAGCCTCCAGTTGAGAAACAATTTGCCCCTTCATAGGCTCGTAAAAGAGTCCCGTCTGCCAGGCTAAGTAAAGGCATCCCAGCCCAATGATGATTAATAGTAAAACAATTCTTTTCTTCATAGCATGAATAGTATAACATTTCTGGAGGGAATAAGCAAGAAGGGAGTTAAGGCATGGTTGGGCCCTGTGAAAATATACTTGACGTAGTGCATATTTAGCTATATAATATAGTTCTTAAGATAAATATTTTGGGGTAAGCGAATTCAAGATAGGCTATGTAGCTTTTG
>JASEGY010000350.1 GCA_030019105.1 bacterium
GCCAACCCCAAAATCTTTTTCTTAAGCACTATAGCGAAAGACGGGCGATGACCAAGGCCGAAAGACGCAACAACCCTGAACATTGAACCAGGAACCTGTGAACGGTTACGCAAATATCGAGGAGGAAATGTAAAAGTGCGTAAGATATCTCTAATAGGTTTTATCTTCTTGCTGGTTGCTTCTCAGGCTAAAGCTGAAGAAGCCTTGACTCTGGAAAAATGTGTAGAACTGGCTATCAAGAATAGTCCGGTTATCCATCAGGCCTGGCTCGAAAAAGAAGAAGCCGCGGCAAAGATAACGGAAGCCGGAGCTGCTTTCTATCCCCGGCTTGAACTCTCAACCACCTATACCCGCTTGGATGAAAAACCATCCCTGGGAGGAAATGTATCGTTTGGAGAAATGTCCCTGGGAGATATTTCATTCGGTGATGATGATATTTACAGCCTCAAAGGGAGCGCCCAACAACCGTTGTATACCGGCGGCAGGATTGCTGCCGCTTACCGGATGGCGAAAATCTCCAAAGAACTGACTGATTGGAATTGCAAAAAAGTAACGGCTGAGCTTATCCTGGAGGTCAGATCCGGCTATTTTCAAGTACTGAAGGCAGAAAAATTTAAGCTGGTGGCCGGGGAAGCAGTCCGTCAGGTTGAGGCTCACCGGGATTTGACTTCTAACCTTCTTGAAGCCGGCATTGTCACTAAGGCGGACCTTTTAAAGGCTGAAGTAGCCCTGGCTCAGGCCAAACAGAACCTGATGAAGGCCGAAGATGGTCTAAAGCTGTCCCAGGGCAATCTTAATATCCTTTTAGGCCGAGCCGGCCTGGCGGGCCAGGCCGGCTCGGCGGGCCAGGCCATTGAAGAAAAGGTTACGCTGGAAGAGTTGACTGACTACGAATCATTAGAATTGTCCCTGGATACATGTCTCAAGGAAGCCCTGGCTAACCGGCCGGAACTTAAGCAAATGGAGATAAATATCGCCCTGGCGAAACTTGGAATCAGATTGGCCGGAAGCTCTTATTATCCCCAGGTGGCTCTAATCGGAAACTATGATTACCAGAAAGGCTCATCTCAGGCCGCGACAGATTGGAAAGGCTTCTGGAGTATTACCCTGTCCGGCAGCATTAATCCCTGGGATTTTGGCAAGACCCGTTCTCAGGTAGAACAGGCCGGGTCAAAACTGGGTCAAACAGAAGATGGTAAAGCCCGGATGGTGAATGGAATTACTTTAGAGGTGCAGCGCGCTTACTTAGCTTCGCATACTGCTTTCTCCTCTATTGAAGTAGCCAAAGGGGCCATTGGCGAGGCAGAGGAAAGTCTTCGGATCACAGAGGAAAGGTATAAGGAAGGGGTATCTACTTCGACTGATGTCCTGGATGCCCAGACAGACTTAACTTCCTCCAGGACCAATTATTATGCCGCCCTTTACGATTATTTTATCGCCAGGGCTGAGCTGTCTAAGGCCATAGGAAAGCTGGGCATTGTTTCAAAACGCTGAAAAGTTTGTTCTAAGGGCGATAATCATTGTTTCGGCCATTTTGGCAGGGTGGGTTGAGGAACGAAACCCAACGATCTACGGTGGTGTTAGGTTTCGCTACGCTCAACCCAACCTACAAGTCGTGAGTAGCCGAAACGATGATCAAGTCCGTTCTAAGAAACCTGGTTTCTGCAAGAAACCAGGTTTCTGCGGGGTGTACCCACAAATTCAAATGCCATGAAGTACTATTACACGTCGGCGGAAGTTTCCCACCAGTTTCAGAAACCAGGTTTTTTGGGGATGGTTCAAAAATCGTCCATTTTCTTGTGAAACCTTGCGTTCTTTCTGGAGTTTAGGCTTTAGCCTTTCATAACTAATGAAATCCTAAAGGATTAACTCCGGAAAGTTAATGATAATTTTTAGCCGCAAGCTTTCACAGTAAGGTGAACCATCCCGGTTTTTTGAAGAAACCTGGTTTCTCAGGCTCCTCAAACCGACGAGGAATTTCCGCCGAGCAGTACTAGCAGTCTGTCGGAGAAAAAATTCTCTGCGAGTAGCAATCCCGCTTGGGGGCTCATTTCGGCTGCATGGCAGCTTTAGTATCTACTTTCCCCCAAAAGTCCGTGAGCATTGGGATTCCATGCCTCACTCCGACAGACTGCTAGTGCACCGTCAAGCATTAAGTTTCGGATAACAAATGCCGATACCTTTTGTAAAGAAGCAACCCATTTACAGCTATCAACAACGCTCGGGTAAAATTAAAACGTCTTTACCCGAAGGTTAATGATTGATGGTGCACTAGGCTGCAATAAGTTCTATATCTTGAAAATCATCATCGCTTAACTGGCTTAGTTCCCAATTATTCTGAAGATTGAGCCAGAATTGCGGACTCCCTCCCAATGACTTGGAGAGCTTCATCGCCATCTCAACGCTTATACCTTGCTTGCCCCGACAGATATCATTAATGCTTTTTGGCAATACTCCAATATGACCAGCCAGTGCTGTTTGCGTAAGTCCTATTTCTTCCAGCTCATCTTTCAGAACTTCTCCGGGGTGAACCGGCGTGATGTGCATCTTTCTCATATTTTCCCTCCTAATAAAAGATCAGTAAGCGTTCAGGTATCAGGTACTCAAGAGAGACCAGGATTGGAGATGATTGGGAGTTGCGAGCTGTACGCCAAGCAAAATCTGATATACTCAACGCGGGCATAATCTGCGATTTTGTATCTTGTAAACCGGTATCTGGTTGTCTGGTGAGTGGTGGCCTGGTATTTACCAGACTACCACTCACCAGACTACCAATTTTGAACTATAGTATTTAAGAAAAAGATTTTGGGGTTGGTTGTAATTGGAGTTTAGGCTTTAGCCTTGCATAAGTAATGAAATCCTAAAGGATTAACTCCAAAAGCTACGTAGCCTATATTGAACTCGCCTACCCCAAAAACATTATCTTAAAAGCTATATGCCCAAAATCACTATTTATGACCGTGCTGAGTATACCTGAGGCTGATACCTCTGAACGCTTCCGAAAGATCAATGATAGTCAATAATCTCTACATCTGTCGCATGTTCTTTTTCCCAATCAAAGCAAATTCGATATTGATCATTAATTTGAATACTGTACTGCCCCTTTCGATCTCCTTTTAATACTTCAAATCGATTTCCACGAATATCTCGCAAATCTTGGATTGAACTGGCCGCACCTAAGCGGGCAAGTTTTACTTGCGCTTTTTTGTGGAGATCTTTGGGCAAAATTCTCAAAGCCTCTTTTGAACTCCTACCATAGTTAATATCCTCTATTCCCTTATTTCTAAAACTTTTTATTCCCATTATTGACAGTCCCTTCGTATCTTCTCAATATTTCGGGGTACTTGCGGGTAGAAACCAGGTTTCTTCAAGAAACCTGGTTTCTGCTCCTGGTCCATATTCCGTGTCAGATGAAACGATGCCGAAAGCTGGAGTGATTGCGAGTGGTTACTACCCGGGTAAAAAAAGCGTCTGTCTATTCCTGACCACTCATGCATTTTTCAGCTCAGTATCACACAGTGCCAATTGCCTGATAAATCAGACCCTTTCAGGAGTTTTTCTACCCTTCTGATAAAATCTTCCATTTTAAAAGGCTTGGTGATATAATCAGCCGCGCCTTCCTTCTGCGCCCTCTCTTTATCCTCTTCCTCTGTCCTGGCGGTAAGGATAGCCACCGGGATATCGGCCGTCTTCTTACAGGCCTTCAGCTTTCGACAGACCTCCCAGCCATCCATAACAGGCATCATGATGTCTAAAAGAACCAGATCCGGCCTCTGTTCATGAACCTTATCCAATCCTTGCTTCCCATTAAATGCCTCTGTGACCTGGTAGCCTTTGGCCTCCAGAAGAAGTTTTAATACCTCGACGATATCCGCATCGTCATCCACAACTAAGATTTTTGGTTCCTTCAACTTTCTCGCCTCCTCGTATCTGGTTAGTAGCAAGTTCTCCATAAGTGCTTGATTTTTCGACACTTAAGTTTTTC
>JASEGY010000351.1 GCA_030019105.1 bacterium
TGTCGAGCAAGCTCGACCACTACAAAATTGATCCAATGGCCCAAACGATGAACAAAGGCCAAGAATCCGCAATCCGCAATCCGAAATCCGAAATGGGGAAAGTGATGGCAAAGAAAGCTAAAGCGGTAATGATTTGCGGAACAGGTTCTCACGTGGGCAAGTCAGTGATCACTACCGCCCTGTGTCGTATTTTATCTCAGGACGGTTTTAAAGTGGCCCCTTTCAAGGCCCAGAATATGGCCTTGAATTCAGCCGTAACCAAAGAAGGGGGAGAGATCGGCCGGGCACAATTCGTGCAGGCTGAAGCAGCCAGGGCAGAACCTACCGTTGACATGAACCCTATCCTGCTTAAACCTGTGAGCGAGCAGGGTTCTCAGGTAATAGTTCACGGAAAGCCCGTGGAGAATATGACGGCTATGCAATATTATTCCTATCGCGAGCAGGCCTTAGAGGCAGTAAAGGAATCCTTTGCCCGGCTTGCTTCAGAATATGATGTTATTGTCCTGGAAGGGGCCGGCAGTCCGGCTGAAATAAACCTTCAGGATAAAGACATCGTCAATATGGAAATGGCCAGGCTGGCGAATGCCCCGGTTATCCTGGTGGGAGATATTGAACGGGGTGGTGTGTTTGCCTCTCTGGTCGGGACATTGGAACTGCTTTCCCCCGAGGACAGGAAGAGGATAAAAGGGATTATTATCAACAAATTCAGGGGCGACTTAGAGATCTTGAGGCCCGGTCTCAGCATGCTTGAGCAGCGAACCGGTGTGCCTGTCTTAGGTGTCCTGCCTTATCATTCCTGGCTCAAGATGGGCGACGAAGATTCACTATCCCTGGAGGAAACCTCGAAACCCGACGACCCGCAAGGCCGAGCCGGCCTGGCGGCGGGTGCCCCGAACCCGAAACTTGATTCAGTTGACATTGCTATTATCAGGCTGCCCCATCTGTCTAACTTTACTGACTTTGACCCCTTAATCTTAGAGCCGTCTCTTTCGGTGAGGTATGTGGCTAATGTCCATTCCCTGGGACATCCGGATATAATTATCTTGCCAGGGACAAAGGCTACCCTGAAGGATATGTCCTTTTTAAAGAATTCCGGGCTGGATATGGCGATTAAGACTAAGGCCCGCGAAGGGGTATGGGTGGTGGGTATATGCGGCGGGTTCCAACTAATGGGCCGGGAGTTGCTTGACCCGAACCAGGTAGAGTCGGATTTAAAGCATACCACGGGCCTGGGGCTTCTGGATATAATCACCACCTTTGACCGGAAAAAGACTACTCATCAAGTTAGAGCCTACCTGAAGCTTGATGGCCGGGGGGCAGTCCGGGATCGGTTTTTCGAGAAAGATAGGGAGCTAACCGGTTACGAAATTCATGCCGGCCAGAGCGAATTGGCAAAAGGGGCGCTGCCTTTATTTGAAATTGTAGAGCGATCAGGAAAAAAGGTAGCCCTTCAGGAAGGTGGCCTTAGCCGGGAATTGAATTGTTGGGGCACCTATATTCACGGTCTTTTTGATAACGATGATTTCCGTCTGGGTCTGATTAATCTCCTTCGGGCTCAAAAGGGACTTGCCTCCCTTGAACCTGGAGATCACTTCTCTTTTAACTCGGCCAAAGACCTGTATTATGACCGACTGGCCGAACTGGTCAGAGCTAACTGCGATCTAACTCTTTTCTGGCAGGTAGACAAAAAGTCTTTGCCGGAGGAGAAGAAATGAGGTGTCCTGACCCTAAGGGAAGAAAGGGGACAGGGTAAATACAATGTCTAAAAAGTTGAGCATTGTTCCATATAATGAAAGCGATGAGGCGTTTGAAATATTGGTGCTCACCCGTTAGTACTTTGATTTAGAAAAAAGCACCTAATCCGTGGGAATAGCTACTCTTTTTAATAGCACACGGATGACACGGATTTAACGGATTTACACTGATTTTATCCGTGGTAATCCGTAGTATCCGTGTTATCCGTGTGCTATTAGATTTTCATAATCAAAGTAGTAGCGGATAAGCACCGAAATATTCCGGAGAGAGTTAATTCCCTGGATCATAGATGTCAGAGGAGAAAGGGTAGAAGTTGACGCTGGAGATTATGTCCATTTTATGGAGCACGAATATATGCTTAACAGAATAAGGTGGATTCCCGAAACCTTGAAAAATCCTAAAGAAATCAGAAGGGATTTTCATAGCGCGGCGAAGCCGCAACCAAACCAATTTGTAACACCATTTACCACTAAGACACAAAGACACAAAAGGGACAAAAAGCAGTAGGCAGCAGGCAGGTAAATCTGCCCTCTGCCTACTGCCCTCTGATTGATTAATCTTGGTGTCTTAGTGTCTTGGTGGTGTAAACGATTACTGAAATCGTAACATTCTCGCAGACAACGCAAATGTTGCGGGGTAATAGTATAAGCATCTTCCTTTTAGAGAAATCTATCTGAATACGATGTATTCCAATAAAGAAGATTGTTTAGGTTCACCTCATTTGATTATCGTTGATAGAAGGCATGCACTAAAACTATGGACGTCTTTCATTCCGAGAAATGACTATATAGAAAGAGTTAAGGGGGGAAAGCTTTTATGGAAGCCAGAAGACAATTAAGTGTGGCTTATTATGAGGATAAAGACATCTTATATCTCCATATTTTGCCTAAACGTCCCTTTGTAGTTAGTGAAACCAATCTGGGATTCTTTATCCATTATGATATGGAGAACCAGGAAAGCATGGTCGGATTTGAGTGCCTTGACTTTTCTCTACTCATTCCACATATCGACGACCCTGAAGTTATACCTGATCTTCCTATTTCTTTCGACGTAAAGGATTTCGGCTTAGAAGAAGTCAGCTTAAAAAATATCCTGGAGTGGGCATATCAGAAGTATATCTTGAAGTTAGAGGCTTTCAGAATTGCTGCATAATGAGGTCGATGCGCTATTCCGCGTTATCTATTTACAGATATTTAATTGGCTGGGACAAGGTCTGAAATGAATAATCCTGCTAAAAAAATACAGAGTAAGAACGAACTTGTGGCCGCTTTACGTGGGTATTTTGCAGCCCAGCCGGATGTGATCGTGGTATATCTTTTCGGTTCGCAGGTTACGGGCCGGACGCAAGCAGACAGCGATGTGGATGTGGCTGTTCTTCTGAAGGAAGAGGATGATTTTATCCGATTCGAGCGGCGACTGCGATTGGGTAATGAACTGGAAAAGATCGTAGGGCAACCGGTAGACTTGATTGTGCTCAACGATGCCCCATCGCTGCTGGTGCATCAGGCGCTCAAGGAAGGCGACCTGGTCTTCGGGCGGGACAGAGAGGCGCAGATAGAGTTCGAGGTGCGAGCCGGTCAGATGTACGCTGATCTAAAACCAATGCGTAGATTTTTTCAACAGGCCCTTTTTCAGGAAATTAAGGAGGTAGGATTGGGTGGAGGCCAATGATATTATCCTGGAGCGCCTGACGTTCTTACGAAATGAGGTCGATTATCTGAAACATGAGCGTGACAGATTGCGTTTATTTAAAGATTACGTGGATAACGTAAGACTCAAACGGGCGGTGGAACGCAGCTTGCAGATTTCCGTAGAAGCTTGTCTGGACATTGGCCGGCGGATTATCGCCGTGAAAGGCTTTCGTTATCCGGAAGACAACAAAGACGTGTTTCAGGTGCTGTCTGCGGAAGGGATAATTTCATCAGAAGTCCTGCCTGCCCTGACTGATATGGCTCGTTTTCGCAACCTGATTGTTCACGATTATGCCCGTATTGACGATGCGAGGGTATATTCTATCCTGAAAAAGCACCTGACCAATTTCGATACTTTTGCCAGATCTGTAGTAGGGTATATAGAGAGAAAAGGAGACCAATGACCTTGGCTCTATACGCTAAGCAAATATGTAAGCATTCACGGATTCAGGGTTCAGGGTTCACGGTTCACTGTTGAGGAAAGTATAGCTTTTAAGATAATGTTTTTGGGGTAAGCGAACTCAAGACAGGCTGTTC
>JASEGY010000352.1 GCA_030019105.1 bacterium
TTCAAAGGTTCAAAGGTTCAAAGGTTCACGGTTGGTCGCCTTGCGCTCTTCGTATAGTACACTTTCGGAGTCAATTCGCGTGCAGTTGCCAAGCCTCAATATCTCTTCAAACCATTTAATCTTCATCGCTTTCTAACCTTGAACCTTGAACCATTGAACCTTGAACCTGAGTAGTTACTGAGGGGGAAGTAAATGGCTGAGATTTCGACTATCGGAAAGAGGGAGTTGACTCCCTTTATTTTTGGGGCAATCCTGGTCTTGATTCTTGTCTTAAATCCACTAATATCTCCTGGCCAGGTGGAGTATGATCCCCGCCTGGAGAATGCCAGGCTTACCTTTAAAGAAGGGTTCAATCAATATAACGAAAGCAAATTTGAGGAAGCTATTGAGACTTTCCGGGAGGTCCTGACCCTTTCTCCTGATTTTGAACGGGCCTGGTATTACCTGGGCAGCACCTATTATCGGTTGGGATTACTGGATGAGGCTGTTTATGCCTGGGAAAAATTTATGAGATTGGCCGGTGAGGACAGGGAGCTTCGGCGAAGGATCAATAATATTTACCGCTTAAGTAGGCCTGAAGGCCTGGAGCCGATTACCTCATACCAACATCTAAATACTTTTGCCGGGAACCGCTGGGATGAAACCGGCTTCCATAATCCCACCGGCATAGTCTTAGATAGAGAAGGCAATCTTTATCCGGTCAGTTTTTCCTCTCACCGGGTAGTGAAACTTTCTCCTACCGGCCTTCCTTTGCTTGAATTTGGAGGGGCAGGAGGAGGAGATGGCCAATTCTTGAATCCCTTTGGTGTTGCCCTTGATTCTGAAGAAAATATCTATGTGACCGATTTTGGTAATCATCGGGTTCAAAAATTCGATCCGGAAGGCAATTTCCTGCTGAGCTTTGGCCGGCAAGGACAGGGAGAAGGTGAATTTCGGGGGCCGGAAGGTATTACGGTTGACAAAGATGGGAATATCTACGTCGCAGATAATGGTAATGCCCGGATAGAGAAATTTGACCCTGAAGGAAAATTCCTTCTTCAGATGGGGAAATTTGGCCGCAGGCCAGGTGAATTAGACCGTCCCGTGGGTGTCGGCCTTGATGCAGAGGGAGACATCTGGGTCAGTGATGCCGGCAATCAAAGAGTGGTTGAATTCGACGGCAGCGGGAATTTCTTGCGCCTATTTCAATTGCCTGTCAGCTTTCTCGAACCACGGGGATTATCCTTTGATTCCAATGGTTACCTTTATCTGACCGCGGCCTCTGGCGCTCTTTTGAGGCTGGACCTGGCTAATTTCCATTGGAACACCCTTGAGACGTGGAACGGAGAAAAGGGGAGATTTTCTACTCCCTCTGATGTGGCCTTAGACCGCTACGGTGTCCTCTGGGTGGTTGACTATGAACGTCACACGGTTGATTCCTTTATGCCCTCCCATTTTAAGCTTGCCGGTTTAAATATTCTGACCAATCGGGTTATAGTAAAACACTTCCCCACTATTGTGCATTTGGTTACGGTGGCGACTGATGATGGCCGGCCTGTGCCGGGCTTGACTGAGAACAATTTCAAGATTGTGGAAGATAAGGCGCGGTTCCTTCTTTTTGGCTTTAGTGATCTCTATCAAGAAGAGCGCGATCGTCTGCTTATTATCCTGGTTCTGGATGTCCGGTCCAGCATGGAAGAGCATAGAGAGAAATTAGACATACTGCTTAAACAGTTTGTTAATTCTCTTGAATCCGGGACATCAGTAGAGATAATCACCTTTGCCGATAAAACAGATTTGATTCAGCCACGGACACCTAATCGTGACTTGATCTGGGACAAGATCGTTACTCGGAACAATGTAATCCCGGAGGATAAGGATGCCCTCTGGAAGGCCCTGCATACAGCGGTTAAAGAGACTGTTAATCTGCCGACCCGAAAAGTCATTCTTCTTTTCAGCGAACAAGAAGAGCCGGTTAGGCAAAGCTGCCTGTATGATGAGACCATTGACTATGCTAAGATCAACCAATGTCCTGTCTATTCCCTTGATTTGAGCATAGGGAGAGAGAGCAGTCTCCTGAAACGAATATCGGAAGAGACTAATGGGGAATATATCTCGGTGTACCGGGACGGTAAGAAGACAGCCAATCTTTATCAAGAGATAAAGACTAAGATAAAAGGCCCGGCATATTATGTCCTTTCTTATGAGTCACCGGCGAAGAAATGGACCGGTAGTTGGGTTGATACAACCATCTCGGTGGGTTATTTTGGCCTTTATGCCGAGGATAAACGGGGCTATTTTGTTCCTTCCAGCCAGATGAAGGCACCGTATTAGATTTTTTTACTTGACCTGGCTATCTCTATAAGCTATAATACGTCAAGGTAGGCGAGCCTTTTTGGGCGATGATCATCGTCGATCACCGAAGAAACCAGATTTCTTCAAGAAACCTGGTTTCTGGAGAGTCACAATGGCCGAAACGATGATCAATGCCCCTATTTGTTTCAGAGAGGAAACGAATATGCTTCAATCGTTGCAAGTTAAAGGTTATCGAGGGATAGATGGGCTAAAGATCGATGAAATGCAACAGTTTAATCTTCTTATTGGCCCTAATAATAGTGGTAAATCCAGTTTGCTCGAGGCGCTGTTTCTCCATTGCACGCCGGGTAATTTTATAGCTCTGCTGAGGATTATTTCCGCCCGGCATGGTGGTTTTCGCCCCAATTCGCCCTATCTAACGTGGATTTCGACAGGGCGCTATCGGTTTTGTCTATTTTTTAAGCTTAGAAGTAGTCAGCACTTACAGCAGATTGCGGCATTCCGGCCAATCATCTACCATAGCCCAAAAAAGCCCAAAAACTCGGTTTTGCCCCTGAAAAGCCAATTTCTGGAATTCTTGGAGGTTACCCCAAAATCCAGAGAAGTAATGTTTATCGGCACTTAGAAAATCGAGATTTTTCCCAAAGGGGTGTCGAAATCCACGCTATATATGTTGAACACCAAAAATTAGGCTGGACTCCCCTCAGCAATCTGGGTAATGGCATTAAGCGAATGTACGATGTAGCAATCTCGCTTGCAGAGTGTAAAAAGGGAATCCTGTTAATTGACGAACTGGAAAATGCTATCCACGCTATCGCCTTACAGTTCTTTGTCAACTGGCTGACCCGAATAGCGAAGGACTTTGAAATCCAGATATTTGCCACTACCCACAGCTTGGAGTGCATTGACACAGTTCTGGGCAGTGAGGTAGGCCAGAATGGCGGACTTTGTTTATACAACCTTGCATCGAAAGACGGGCGCGGCACAGCAAAACGAATAGACGGATCGAGTTTAAAATCTGCCCGGGAAAAGTTTGGACTTGATTTGAGGTTAGGCTAATGGACTATGCAATGATCATCACAGAAGGCCCTCACGATCAGGCCTTTATTCAACGGTTGCTCAAGGTCGCTTTTGACTTTCGTCTTTTTGACGGAGGAGATGTTCGCAAGCTCGATTCATTTTGGAGACCACTGATTCCTCAATACCCACCTTTAACCGGCAACTTGTATCCACGGCTCCCGATGCCTTCGATTGTATCTTCCGATCAACTCTCAGTTGCCATCATTGGATTAGCTCTTCAACACTTCACGTTCCTCAAGTCGCTGCCTTTCGGCGCTTTCTCGAAAAATTGCTTAACCTGAATAAAAATAGCACTGACTCAGATTAATACGGAAAAGAAGGCTTTTGACGGGATGAATAGGCATTTGCCCGCTCTCCAATTCTACGCTCATCACGGAGGCAAAGGCAGGGTGAACGTGGTGGGCAAGACTTTTTCCCCTCAGGACTTTGGCTTTGCTGTCTCTGCCGGAAGCCGGCTCAGGGAAGATCTAAACAGGGCACTGTTGGAACTGCGTGAAACCGGTCAGATGGAGATCATTCGGTCCAAGTGGTTTGGGAAGTGAATAAAACGCAATACCGCAAAAGTCGCCCATGTAAGGGTATATTTCAATAGACGCACTCTTCT
>JASEGY010000353.1 GCA_030019105.1 bacterium
GTTCAAGGTTAGAGAGAGCGTAAGGTGACCAACCCTGGAACCGTGAACCCTGAACCCTGAACTTTGAACCCTTTGGCTCTTACCCTTTAGCACTAACGGGTGAATATCTAACCGTACAGGTCGAAAGTTTCGCAGAAATGACAGCCTTCGTGCCTCCGTGGCGATTGAATTGTTAATAGATGTCGATTGCACAGGTCGAATAATTTTCAAGAAGTCAACAATTATGGTTGACTAAATTAAAAACTAATGGTATAATAAACTTTCTGATTTTTATTCCTTTTCGCCGATAATTAAACGTCTCGGAATTTCTACAATATCCTGCAAATACAGAATTTGTGCCCCGTACGGAATAATGGAATGTTGGAATGTTGGAATAGTGTAAAAGCCAACACCCATCCCTCCCAATTTTCCAAACCCATTATTCCACTATTCCAGTATTCCATTATTCCAATTGCGGAGCGAAGCGGAGCTAAGTTCAACCTTTACAGCAATGGTCATTGTTTCGGCCGAGTACCGAAGGAACTATCTTTCTTCAAGAAACCTGGTTTCTGGTCGGGCACAATGGCCGAAACGATAATCAAGGCCATCTTTACCAATAGTTGGATAGGGTAATGAAAAAAACAACTTTTATCGAAACTATTAGTCAACAAAGTGGAGAATTACCGGCCAGGTGTCTTGGCTGTCTTAAGTGTACGGCTGGGTGTCCCATTTATCCGTGGATGGATTACGGCCCAACCCGGGTGATCAGGCTTATCCAATTGGGACAGAAAGAGAGGCTTCTGACCAGTTCTGCTATCTGGCTCTGTGTGGGCTGTGAGACCTGTGCTGCCCGGTGTCCGATGAAGATAGATATGGCCAGGATAATGGATGCCCTGCGCGAGATGGCCCTTAAAGAATGTTATGAAGCAAAAGAGCCTAACATCCTACTTTTTCACAACTTATTTCTCAACTCCGTTAAAAAGAGGGGCCGGGTTTTTGAGGCTGAATTCTTGGGATGGTATAAGATCAAGAGTGGTGAGTTTTTCAAGGATATGAAGCTTGGCCTGGAGATGTTTAAGCGTGGCAAGATGCCGCTCTGGCCGAGCAGGATTAAGGCTAAGGGTGAAGTAAGGGAGATGTTTAAAAAGGAGATAGCCAGGAGATGAAGACAATCCTGTTTCCCATAGTGGTTGAATGTATGGAAGAATGATATAGGATTGTCGGTAAAAGAATTCGACCTGTGCAAACCAAAATTCACCACGGAGACACAGAGGCACGGAGTAACTACTCAGGTAGATAGGCTATAGGCATTGTTGAGAGTTGAGAGCTGAGAGTTGAGAGGTCTCTCTTCTCAACTCTCTCTTCTCAACTCTCAACTCTCAACTCTCAACAGTGGCTGAGTAGTTACGGCACGGAGATATAACTCTTGGATTACCTGATCATCGACTCCGCAAGCAGTTGCCTCTTTAAGGTAGATTTGCGGGCAAATAACCCTCCCGCAGGTTTCAAACCTGCAGGAGCACCATTAACTCACAAAAACAATCTTGAAGAGGCAATAGAGCCTTCCGACTATCTGAACGCTTTCATTCTTCTCCGTGCCTCCGTGTCTCCGTGGTGATTAAATTGTTAATAGATGTCGATTGCACAGGTCGAAAGAATTACGAAAGCTGTTAGAGGAGGTGTAAGGTATGCCTGTAGTAAACCTTAAGGTGTTGGGGAAATTGAGCAAAGAACAAAAGGCTCAGATAACTGAGCAGTTTACTAAGACCCTTCAGGAGGTGGCCGGAAAGCCGCCTGAGTATACCTACGTCATTATTGAAGAGGTTGAGCGTGAGAACTGGGGGCATAGAGGTAAGCTGTTCTCCGGGTGATTTAGAAGCGATAGAGAGCTATGCCAGAAATCGTTCGGTTTTTCGGGATTATCATTCGCATGTATGCCGAGTTTAACCTATCGCACCATAGGCCGCATTTTCACGCTTACTATCAGAACGCGGTAGCTATTTACAGTATTGACTCAATCGAGTTGATCGGAGGCTCACTTCCTCGACGTCAGCAACGTCTTGTAGAAGCTTGGGCTGAGTTGCATCAGGACGAGTTACTGGCGAATTGGGAGCGGTTGCAAGCAGGGCGACCACCCGTCAAGGTTGCCCCTCTGAAATAAGGAGTGTAGCTATGAATCACTCGATTTACCGTGTTAAGTCTTTTGAGATTGTCGCGCCCTATACCTTGCGAGTGGATTTTGATGATCACACCTCGCGGATAATAGATTTCAGGTCAATTCTGGTGGGAGAATTGTACGGGTCGCTACGTGATTTGACCCTATTCAATCAGGTGCAGATTGATCCAGAAGTTCACACGTTGGTTTGGCCAAATGGCGCTGATTTTGATCCGGCTACCTTGCACGATTGGCCACAGCATCTCGAAGAAGAGCTGACGGTGTTCCTACGAGAGGGGACACTGGCAGTTGCCTAAGCCCAAGCCTTGATGAGAAAGGATTAAAAGGTGAAATACACTTACTATCCAGGCTGTTCTCTCCATTCCACAGCCAAAGAATATGATCAGACCAGCCGAGAGGTCTGCCGGGCGCTGGGGATAGAATTGGCTGAAATTGATGATTGGAACTGCTGTGGGGCTACTTCGGCTCATTCTCTGGACCACCGGTTGGCCCTGGAACTTTCGGCCAGAAATATACTTCTGGCTCAAGCCGAAAGAAGCGATATTGCTATCCCCTGCGCCAGTTGTTTTAATAACCTCAAGAAGGCCGGTATTGAGCTGGAAGAAAATCCCGATTTTGCCCGCCGGATGAGCGAGATTACCGGCGTTAGTTACCATCGTAAGTTAGAAGTCAAAAATCTGCTCGATGTCGTGGCTGGGTTGGACCTTGAGCTTATTAAATCAAAGGTCGTCCGTCCCCTTAAGGGGCTTAAAGTGGCCGCCTACTACGGCTGTCTTCTCTTGCGGCCGCCTGATATGATGAGATTTGATCACCCTGAACAGCCTGAGTCAATGGATAACCTGATGGAAGCCATCGGGGCGGAGGCAGTGCCCTGGTCGTACAAAACCGACTGCTGCGGGGCCGGCCTTACCTTGACTATGACCGATGTGGTGGTCAAGCTGGTCGGCAATATATTAATCCAGGCTAAACAGGCGGACGCAAACTGCCTGGTAACAGCCTGCCCGATGTGCATGGCTAATCTTGACACCAGGCAGGCTGAGGCAGCCGAAGCGGCCGGCGAACGATTTGATCTGCCTGTCTTCTATTTTACCGAGCTTCTGGGTTTGAGCTTCGGGATGAAAGGAAAAGATTGGTGGAAGAAGCACCTGGTGGATCCGGACAAGCTCCTTGTGTCGGTAGGATTATATTGAAATTTCCCCGTCAGGCACTTAAAAAAGTAGAGGGGCATTAAGGTAGGGCGTCAGGTATATTGCTTTGTCTCGTTAGCATTATTCCATGATTAAGACCTTTAGGGACGGTTCACCTTACTGTGAAAGCTTGCGGCTAAAAATTATCGACGATAGCCCCAGCGGGGCGGAATATTTATAGTTCCGGGCACAACCCCAGGTTAAAGCTCCGTAGGAGCGATATGTTTTTAACATATGTCGCCCCTACGGGGCTTGAGCTGTAACGGTCGGCATCCGGCTATAAACATATCGCCCCTCCGGGGCTAAAAGCTCATCACAGATTGCAAGGTTTCACAAGGAAATGGACTATTTTGAACCGTCCCGACCTTGGCGCGGAAAAAATATCAAAACTGAGGGCGTTCGGTAATATTATGGATCAAAAAAATCCGGAACTTGTAATTGAAGAATGGCTCAAAAGAGCAGAGGAGGATATGAAGTCCGCTAAGGCTATGTTGGATACTAATCATTATACCTGGTGTGCCTTTATTTGCCAGCAAGCCTTAGAGAAATGGTAACTACTCAGCCATATGAGTTCAAGAGGTATTTCAAGATGGGGAGTCGGAAAT
>JASEGY010000354.1 GCA_030019105.1 bacterium
GTTCTGCAAAAGTCAACAGTACCAATGGCTTACGGAGAACTTTTAACTGTCGAGAATTAATGATTAATAATTGATAATTGATTATCCTGGCGGCCAATTCATCTTTCGGCCGCCTAACAGATGAAAATGTAAGTGATAAACTTCCTGGCCCCCGTCAGCCTTGCAATTAATAACAACTCTGAAGCCTCGTTCAGAAAGCCCCTTTTCCACGGCCACTTGATTGGCAACCTTATGCAAGTGTGCCAGTAAATCCCTATCCTGGTCTTTGACTTCCAGAATGCCCGGTATATGCCGGCGAGGAATAACCAGGATATGAACCGGGGCCTGAGGGTTAATGTCAGGAAAAGCAATAACTTGCTCATCTTCATAAACCTTATCAGCCGGGATTTCTCCCTGAGCAATCTTACAAAAGATGCAGTCGGTCATTTAACTACGCTCCTTACCAGACAGGATGTCCTTCCACATTTTTTCAGACGGTATCATTTTAACTTTACCGGATTTAATCTCGTTAACTCTTGTCCGAACTTCACGACGCCAAGCTACATCAACTGTGTTATCGCCTTCCGCAACCTCATCAAGGTTTATAATAATCCATCGAGTCAGATCTGCACGGTCATTTACAGATAATTGTCCGATATTTCTTTTTATATCTACAACTCTCATTAGAATCACTCCTTTTGGGATGGTTCACCTTACTGTGAAAGCTTGCAGCTAAAAATTATCATTAACTTTCCGGAGTTAATCCTTTAGGATTTCATTAGTTATGAAAGGCTAAAGCCTAAACTCCAGAAAGAACGCAAGGTTTCACAAGAAAATGGACGATTTTTGAACCGTCCCCTCCTTTTTCATTTGTTAGTATCTGCACTAACAACTGACTACTCTAACTACTGACTACTCTCCCGATATCCCGCCGGTAATGCATCCCCTCGAAAGCAATCTTATTTACGGCCTGGTAGGCCAGAGAAGATGCCTCACTCCGGTTTGGGCCTAAAGCCGTTACACCCAGGACCCTCCCGCCGGCAGTCACTACCCGCCCATTATCCCGTTTAGTGCCGGCGTGAAAAAAGAAGACCCCTTCTTTTTGAGTATCCAGCCCGCGAATTTCTTTGCCGGTCTCATAATGGCCAGGGTATCCACCAGAAGCTAAAACCACGCAGCAGGCTGACTCCTTGTGCCATTCCAATTCAATCCGGCCTAAATTCCCCTCCAGACAGGCTTGCATAACAGTCACCATATCTGTTCGGAGACGAGGCAGAAGGGCTTGAGTCTCAGGGTCTCCAAAACGGATGTTGTACTCAAGGAGCCTGGGGCCGGTTTTGGTTATCATCAACCCAAGATAAAGCACCCCGCAGTAAGGACGATTTTCTTTGGCCAGGCCCTTAATCGTTGGGATCAGCATCTGCGTCCGTATTACCCCGGATAACTCTCCGGTTAGAGCCGGTGCAGGTGAATATGACCCCATCCCGCCGGTATTGGGACCTCTGTCCTGATCAAAAACCCGTTTATAGTCTCTGGCCCCTTCCATCAAAAGGGCTGTCTCACCATCAGAAAAGGCCAATACTGAAACTTCCTCACCTTCTAACATCTCTTCAATAACAATCTTATCTCCGGCCCGGCCAAAGGCTTTATCGACCATGGCCTGTTTGATTGCCATAATGGCCGCTTCTACCGTGGCCGCAACAGTAACCCCTTTGCCGGCAGCCAGGCCATCGGCCTTAACCACACAGGGGACATCCCTTTCCGTTACATATTTGATAGCGGCCTCGCTGTCATCAAAAACCTGGTAAGCCGCCGTAGGAATTTGATGACGGCTCATAAAATCCTTGGCCCAAACCTTACTGGCCTCAATAGCGGAAGCAGCCCGGCCAGGACCAAATATTTTCAGCTCCCGTGAATTAAAATGATCAACTATGCCATCCGCCAGAGGGACCTCCGGCCCAACCAGCGTAAGGTCGACTTCCTTGCTGACAGCTAAATCACTCAGGTCAGCCGGATAATTAGCAGCCCCTATCCTGACAGGGAGACACTCGGCTAATTCCTCTATCCCGGCATTACCCGGCGCCGCATAAATCTTCTCTACTTTAGCACTCCGGGCTAATTTCCAGACCAGGGCATGCTCCCGGCCACCAGAGCCTACTACAAGAAGTTTCATTAGCTCACCTCAATCTCTTTGAACCTTAAACAGCTACAGCTACCGTTTCTTTCCTTTCAACTTCTTCACCCCTCCCTCTTTCTTCCAGCCTCTTAACTCGTTTAGAGAGAAGGGTGTGTTCATCCCGTCGAACAATGACCTCATATAATCTGTCAAGCCGCATATTAAGATTATCAATCTTGTTTGATAAATCTGCCCGCAAGGTATCGATTCTGGTATTAACTGTCTGATTAGTCTCATCAATCCTTTTGTTAGTCTCATCAATCCTTTTGTTAGTCTCATCAATCCTTTTGTTAGTCTCATCAATCCTGGCGATTAAATCCGAACGAAGGGCATTAACCTCCCCTCGGACAAGTTCGATCCTGTTGATGAGTTCTCCCCTGACAGCGTCAATTCGCTCATTAGTCGCATCGATTCGGGCATTAATAGCATCAAGCCTCTGTCCTAAATAAATAAGTTGCTCATTAATATCGCTCATCCTGGCCGACATCTCATCCATTCTGGCCGACATCCCATCCATTCGGCCCTCTATCCTGTCAAGCCGGCTGTTAATCTTAGTCAATTCAGGCAGTAAAGCTTTTTTTACCGCTTCAAGAATAACTCCTGTTTCCATTTTATGCCTCCTTCCTCTTTCCCTGCTTCAGGTAACTCTCGATAAACCCATCGATATCTCCATCCATTACTCTCTCCCCATCGCCTCTTTCGACCTCTGTCCGGTGATCCTTAACCATAGTATAGGGGTGAAAAACATAGGAGCGAATTTGACTGCCCCAGGCAATTTCTAATTTCTCGCCAGTAAGTTTGGCCACTTCTTCAGCTTTTTTACGCTCTTCATGCTCATAAAGCCTTGCCCTGAGGACTTTCATAGCCGAAGCCTTGTTTTTATGCTGCGATCGGTCGGATTGACAGCAGACAACAATACCTGTTGACAGGTGAGTGATCCTGATGGCGGAATCAGTCACATTGACGTGCTGCCCCCCGGCCCCGCTGGACCGGTAGGTATCGATTCTCAAGTCCTCCGGTTTTATGTCGATATCAATACTCTCGTCTACTTCCGGGATAGCCGCCACTGAAGCAAAAGAGGTATGCCTTCTGGCCCCGGAATCAAAGGGGGATATCCTTACTAAGCGGTGAACCCCGATCTCAGCCCGAAGATGCCCGTAACTATACTCACCATCCACCTTCACTGTTACGCTCTTGATGCCGGCCTCTTCACCGGGTAAAAGGTCAATGATCTCTGTCTTGTATCCCTTTCTTTCCGCCCAACGAAGATACATCCTGAGAAGCATTTGAGCCCAATCGCAAGCCTCTGTCCCTCCTGCCCCGGGATGAATAGACAGATAGGCGTTATTTCGGTCGTGTTCCCCTGAAAATTTGGTGATCAGTTCCAGGTTATCCAGCCGGGATATAGCCTTATCCAGCTCTTCCTTTATTTCTAAGCCGACTGAAGGGTCGCTCTCCGCTTGCCCCATCTCAAGAAGAACCTGCATCTCTTCTACCTGATGCTTAAGTTCTTCCCAGGGGGCTATTTTTGCCTTTAGACCGCCCAGTGATTGCATAACCCGGCCCGCTTCCCGGGGATCATCCCAAAAGGAAGCATGGTGGGTCTTCTGTTCTAAATCGGCTATTTGAGTTAAAACCGAAGCCAGGTCAAAGACAACCTCGCAGCTGGTTTAGCCTGTTCTCTGTTTCCTTTAACAATGCATTCAAATCATCCCACATAAATACCTGCCTCCTTAGGTATCCTCTTCAAAAGTCATGGTAGAACCCGTTCAGGTTGTCAGGTTCAGAGGT
>JASEGY010000355.1 GCA_030019105.1 bacterium
CCGCAATCGTAACATTCTCGCGGACAACGCAAATGTTGCGGGGTAATATTATAACGATGCTGCTTCAAGAAATCTTAAAAAGAATTCAGCCACTTGATGCCGGAGCGATGGCCAAAGCTAAGGCCAGATCAGATCAACTGGCCTTGCCTAAAGATAGCCTGGGACGGCTTCAGGTAATAGCCCGGCAGATAGCCGGCATAACCGGCCGGATCAATCCTCCTTACGAAAAGAAAGTCATTCTCACTATGGCCGGTGACCATGGTGTAGTTGAGGAAGGAGTAAGCGCTTTTCCGCAGGAGGTAACGCCCCAGATGGTCTATAATTTTGTCAGGGGCCGGGCGGGAGTAAATGTCCTGGCCAGACATGTGGGAGCGGAAGTAATAGTGGTAGACATGGGCGTGGCTGCTGACATGACTGATCTGGTGGAGAGTTCCAGGATTATTTCTAAAAAGGTCGATTATGGGACAAAGAACTTTACTAAAGGACCGGCCATGAATTATGAACAGGCGGTTCAGTCTCTTGAATCCGGGATAGAAATAGTTAATAATTTGACCAAAACAGGGCTTGATATCCTGGGTGTGGGGGATATGGGCATTGGTAATACTACTCCCAGCAGCGCTATTGCGGCTGTCTTTACCGGCCGGAAAGTGGAAGAAGTCACCGGGAGAGGAACAGGGATAGATGATGAGACCCTGAAGAGAAAGATCGAGGCGATAAAATCCGGCTTAGCCCTGAATCAACCTGACCCGGCCAAACCGGTTGATGTCTTAGCCAAAGTAGGTGGATTTGAGATCGGCGGGATAGCCGGGGCGATACTTGGGGCGGCTGCTTTAAGGGTCCCGGTAGTCATCGACGGCCTCATTGCCGGGGCCGGGGCCTTAATTGCTACTGAGCTCTCTCCCACGGTCAAGGAATACATCTTTGCCGGCCATCGCTCGGTAGAACAAGGGCACAAGATTATGCTGGAGCGAATGGGACTTCGGCCGCTACTCGATCTTGACTTCCGTTTAGGAGAGGGAACCGGCGCTGCCCTTGGGATAAGTTTGTTAGAGGCATCCATCAAGATATTGAATCAAATAGCCACCTTTGAAGAAGCCGGTGTCTCAGAAGGATAGGTGGTAACTGCTCAGGCGTCCAGTAATCGGTGATCGGTAATATTTTGTGGATTGAATATCGAATATCGAATAAAGAATTTTGAATTATGAGGTCTTGTTCCCCTTTTTCCTTCGACATTCATTATTCCTTGTTCGATATTCGATATTTTACACGTAACTACTCAGCCACCAGATATTGATTTTTGAAACTTACAGAACACAATATATTGTGGTTTGTCTACTTTTATAGGTTACATAGAAAGCCATTCTTTAGGAATTTTAGCTAACTTTTAAACATCTGACCACAATATGTTGTGGTTTTAACAGTTAAGACTACTATATAGAGGCTGAGTAGTTACTTTTACACATTATTAAAGCTCAATTTGTAACAGTGTCGAGTATAACCAATTACCGATAACCTGATAACCTAAACAGTTGCGAAAGGTGTACCGTTGCAAATTCTAACCGCCCTTAGCTTCCTCACCTGTCTGCCGATCAAGCTAAAGGGGCCTCAAGATGAATTTATCCTGGCCAGGTCAATGGTCTACTTCCCGCTTATTGGGCTCTTCCTGGGGGGGCTGCTTGTCTTACTGAATCTTCTCCTTGCCCCTATTCTGCCCCTGAGGGTAATCAATTTGGTCTTGCTTATCCTCCTGGCAGTGATAACCGGCGGGCTTCATCTGGATGGTCTGGCTGACACGATTGATGGTCTGGCCGGAGGGAGAGAAAAAGAGGAGCGGCTGGCTATTATGCGGGACAGCCGAATAGGTGTCTTTGGCGCCCTGGGACTCATCCTTCTCCTTTTGACTAAATATGAGCTCCTTTGCAGTCTTTCCGGAGAGTACAGAACCCCTCTTCTCTTTCTTATGCCGGCTATGGGGAGATGGAGCCAGGTAATTGGAACCACCTTTTTTCCCTCAGCCAGGCCAGGGATTGGCAGCATTTTTATTAAGACAGCAGGACGTAAAGAACTGATCCGGGCAACCTTGATGTTTCTCCCTTTTTGTCTTCTTTTGGGCCTGCTCAACGGTCTTCTCCTCTGTGTATTAAATATTGGCGTTGCCCTAGTTTTCTTTTGGTTTATTACTCGCAGGATCGACGGGATAACCGGTGATTCTCTTGGGGCCGTAAGTGAGATGGTCGAAGTTACCACCCTGGTCTTTGGACTGGTTATGAATATGGGCATGGTTCAAAAATGGCCAATTTAGAGTAACAATGGTCGTCTGGTGATTGGTAGTCTGGTGGTCTGGTAAAGACCAGGCTACCATTCACCAGACGGCCAAACACCAGTCTACAACTGGTGATTGGGGCCTTGATCATCGTTTGGGCCAATTAAGATGTAGGGTGGGCTTTGCCCCACTGCCATTAAGTTAAGGGTAACTCTTTATGCTAAGGCGATATAGGGAGTATGTAATTCGTTCCGCAGTCACCTGTGAAGGGAATTTACCCTTTAGGGTTTCATTTGCAGCACAATACCAGGAGAATGAAAGGCTAAAGCCTAAACTCCTACCTTGCCAACCTATTGTGTTTCAAAAGCTTCGGCTTAACTTAATGGCAGTGGGGCTTTGCCCACCAAGCATTTCACCCGAAATTAGCACATACTGATTGAGAAAAGCCAATTTTGAAAGGAAAGGCTGAGATTAATGAGAATAACTGGGATAATCTGGTTGCAAAGGATTGAAGAGAAATTAGCAACTAAACATCAGATTACGCGAGATGAAGTGGAACAGGTTTTTGCTATAGCTTTTAAGATAATGTTTTTGGGGTAGGCGAGTTCAATATAGGCTACGTAGCTTTTGGAGTTAATCCTTTAGGATTTCATTACTTATGCAAGGCTAAAGCCTAAACTCCAATTACAACCAACCCCAAAATCTTTTTCTTAAATACTATAATATGCCTCAATATCGTTTTCTGGAGCGTGGGAAGATTGAAGGAGAAGATGTTTATTCAGCGTACGGACGCACAGATGGAGGGCGTTACGCAACTGTTATTTTTATCCGAAAATTTGGAAATCGTGCCCTGGTTATTAGTGCGCGAGATATGGATAGAAAGGAGCGTAGACAATATGACAAGTAAGGGGAATGGTAAAGATTCAGTAAAACCGTCACATCCAATTTGACAACTCATTGAAAGCATTGAGCTTCCAATGGTATTGTTGTTGGTAGTCTTCGACTGTACATAGCTATAAGTCATTGATTTTATTGCATCTGATACGGTTTTACTGAATGCTTACGGTGAATGTTATTCCTGAAAATATGACTATCGAAGAAGCCTCTGAGTTCTGGGATACTCACAGCGTTGCAGATTACCCTTCTCACATAGTAGGATTGGAATATGCCCCTGAAGAACGAATAACACGGGATGGTTCACTTTAGTGTGAAGCTTGCGGGTATGTAGATAACTGTTTGTAGTAGCAAAGCTTGCTTTGCTTGAGTAGGATTAGCAGAGCAAGCTCTGCGACTACAAGTTGCTCGGAAGAAATCACAGGAAAAACGATGAAAATGAACCGTCCCAATAACACCTTATCTGCATCCCGCAATCCACAATCAAAAGAAGGAGGTATGACCAATGGCATTAACGTCAGTTCGTACCGAAGAATTAACTCTCCAGGATATTCGGAACTTTAAAGAAGATGAAGAAGATTTTGATTGGTTTGCTGAGCATTCAAAGGAAATTGAAAAAAAGTATAAAGGGAAATATGTCGCGGTGGCAAATAAAGAGTTGTTTGTTGCTGAGAGCCTTGAAAATGTAGAAAAAGCGGTCAAATTTAAATATCCGGATAGACAACCCTTTATTGAATTGGGTGCAGTTACTCTCCGCTACTGACCCAAGCATTTGGGGTAAAAC
>JASEGY010000356.1 GCA_030019105.1 bacterium
GCCGGCTCGGCCCGCCAGGCCGGCTCGGCCCGCCAGGCCGGCTCGGCCCGCCAGGACGGTTCGGCCCGCCAGGCCGGCTCGGCCCGCCAGGCCGGCTCGGCCCAGGAAAAAGTAGAGGCGGTTAAACTCAAGAATATCAAAACCCGGGAAGAATCAAATATCCCTTGTGATGGGGTCTTTATCTTTGTGGGGCTTATTCCAAATACGGATTTTCTTAAAGAAATTATTGAGTTGGATAAAGCCGGCTATATTATTACGGATGACAATATGAAGACCTCCAGAGAGGGTATATTTGCCTGTGGTGATTGCCGAAAAAAACTTCTGCGCCAGGTAGTAACCGCTTGTGGTGACGGGGCAGTGGCCGCATTTTCCGCTCAAGGCTATATCGAAGAATTAAAAGGAATAGCCTCTTACAGCTCGGCGGAAGTTCCTGGGTAGTTTCAGCAAGGTTCCAGGTTCCCGGTTCAAGGTTCACGGTTGGTCGCCTTGCGTTCTTCGGCCTCGATCATCGTTTCGGTCACTCGAGCACCGAAGAAACCAGGTTTCTTCAAGAAACCTGGTTTCTAAAGGGTCACAATGGCTGAGACGATGATCAATGCCCGTTCTTCGAACCTTGAACCCTGAACCTTATACTTTCTCTTCCTCTTCCTCTTCCTTCCCCACCACTTTGGTAACAGAAGTAACCCTGTCACCTTCATTTAATCTAATAGCAGACACCCCCTGGGTAGATCTTCCCATGGGGCGCATATCCTGCACTGCGGAACGAATAACCATCCCACTCTGGGTGATGATCATCAATTCATCATCATTATCCACTCCAAGGATACCTACCACCTCTCCTCCACGAGGAGTAATTTTAATGTTAATAATCCCCTGGCCTCCCCTGGCCTGGGTTCGATATTCAGATACTTTAGTCCGCTTGCCAAATCCATACTCAGTCACGGTGACTAAAGTCATTTCAGGCATGACCACCCCCATGCCGATTACCTCATCTTTCCAGCCTCCAAAGCGAATTCCCTTTACCCCCCGTGAATCTCGCCCCACAGATCGAACATCTGTTTCCGGAAAACGAATACTCTTTCCGGTTCTGGTGGCCAGGAGAATCTCCTGACTCCCATCAGTCAACTTTACACCTACTAACTCATCTCCCTCGTCCAGCTTAAGGGCAATAATTCCACTTGTCCTGGGCCGGGAATACTCTGAAAGGGCGGTTTTCTTAACCAACCCCTTTCTGGTGGCCATAATAAGATAGTGATCCGGATCAAACTGGTGAATAGGGATAAAGGCGCTAATTATCTCTCCCTTTTCAACCTGGATAAGATTAACCACAGGTGTTCCCCGCGATGTTCTTCCTGCTTGAGGAATTTCGTGAACCTTCCGCCAGTAAACCTTGCCCTTATTGGTAAAAAAGAGGATATAATTGTGGGTAGAGGCAATAAAGAGGTGTTCCACAAAGTCTTCCTGCTTGGTCTCCATCCCGGTGACACCTTTTCCGCCCCGCCTTTGTTGACGATAGGTGGTTACCGGCAGCCGTTTGATGTAACCGGTATGGGAGATAGTGATGATCATATCCTCTTCAGGGAGCAGGTCTTCAATGCTAAGCTCCGATGTAGCGTCAACGATCTGTGTCCTTCGCTCATCACCGTAGGCCTTTTTTATTTCAAGCAATTCTTCCTTAATGATAAGATCAATCTCTCTGGTGTTTTCCAGAATAAACTTCAGCCTGGCTATTTCCTTGATTAAGGCCAAATATTCTTTCTCGATCTTTTCCTGTTCCAGGCCGGTCAATCTCTGAAGCTGCATCTCCAGGATGGCCTGGGCCTGTTTCTCAGAGAGAGCAAATTCTCTGATCAAGCCTTCTCTGGCCTCTTTGGTTGTCTTCGAAGCCCTGATAAGCTTAATAACTGCATCCAAATTATCTAAAGCAATTTTAAACCCTTCCAGGATATGTGCCCTGGCCTCAGCCACTCGCAGTTCATATTCCGTTCTCTTCCTGACGACTTCCCGGCGGTGCTGAAGGAAGGCATAGACCATTTCCTTTAAGGTTAGAATTTTGGGTTGATTATTGACTAAGGCCAGCATAATTACCCCAAAAGTAGTCTGCAGCGGGGTATGTTTATAAAGCTGATTAATAATGATGTTAGCTTGAGCATTCCTTTTGAGTTCGATCACGATCCTCATTCCTTCCCGGTCCGATTCATCTCTGAGGTCGCTCAAACCTTCTATTCGCTTGGTCTGGATCAACTCACCGATCTTCTTAAGAAGCATCCCCTTATTTACCTGATAAGGGATTTCAGTAATAATAATGTTCTCTCTGCCCCCTTTTACTTCTTCGATCTCGAACCTGGCCCGAACCACAATCTTTCCGCGTCCGGTAGTATATGCATCTCTTATCCCTTCCCGGCCGTAGATGATCCCTCCGGTAGGGAAGTCCGGGCCGGAAATAAGGGAGATAAACTTATTTTCCTCCATCTCGGGTTCATCGAGCAAGCGGACAATTGCGCTTATCAATTCAGTCAGGTTGTGGGGGGGGATATTTGTGGCCATTCCTACGGCTATTCCGGTAGAGCCATTCAAAAGTAAATGAGGGAACTTGGCGGGTAAGACAGTAGGTTCTTTTAAACTATCATCAAAGTTGGGGACAAAATCGATCGTTTCTTTATCTATATCTTCTAACAGGTCTTCAGCTATGGCAGTCAGGCGGCTTTCGGTGTAACGCATGGCAGCCGGTGAGTCACCGTCAACAGACCCAAAGTTGCCCTGACCATCAACTAAAAGATAGCGGCAGGAAAAGTCCTGGGCCATTCTGACCATGGTATCATAGACGGCCATATCCCCGTGAGGATGATATTTACCCAGGACTTCACCGACGATTCTGGCCGACTTACGGTAGGGCTTATCGTTGCCCATTCCCATCTCGTTCATAGCGAAGAGGATACGACGATGCACCGGTTTCAGCCCATCTCGCACGTCAGGCAGTGCCCGGCCGACAATGACGCTCATGGCGTAATCAATATAAGAATTCTTCATCTCGTCCTCGATGTTTATCGGGACGATTCGTTCCTGTATTTCCATAATTATAACTCCTCAAAAACTTCTTCTAACTCAATCTCAAGGTATCCTCGTAACCGTTCACCACTAAGACACAAAGACACAAAGAAAATCAGAAGATAGCAGGCAGTAAGCAACAAACAGAAGGTAACCATCCTATTCATTCAGCATTCTGCCATTACCATCTGCTTGCTGCTATACTCAACGCGGGCATAATCTGCGATTTTGTATTTTCTGGGATGGTTCACTTTAGTGTGAAGCTTGCGGGTATGTGGATAACTGTTTGTAGTAGCAAAGCTTGCTTTGCTTGAGTAGGATTAGCAGAGCAAGCTCTGCGACTACAAGTTGCCCGGAAGAAATCACAGGAAAAACGATGAAAATGAACCGTCCCTATTTTCTCAATAACTCAGGGTAATTTGGTTGTAAGTTGTAGGTTGTAAGTTACTTCTACAACCTACAACCTACAACTTACAACCTATTCAAAATCACTGTTTATGACCGTGCTGAGTATAACTACCAGCTAATTTAGAAGTTATGGATTAATCTTTGGGTCTTAGTGTCTTGGTGGTGTGAACGATTACGTATCCTCTCAATAAATCGGGGCAAATTGGCAGATAAGAGCTGAGAGGAGAAACCTCTCAATTCTCCACTCTCATCCCTTTTCACCGCTTCAAAAGTATACCATATCCACCTTGAAATGTCCAGTTATTTTTCGACCTATGCAATCAATTTTGCAGAAGGCTTCAAATCGTATCTTCTTCAAATTTGCTGGCCGTAGATGAGAAGTGGGTGAAGCTTTTAGGTAAATGGGTGTATGTGTATGTAGCCGTAGACGCCCTTACTGGAGAAGTACTATGCCAGGAAGTC
>JASEGY010000357.1 GCA_030019105.1 bacterium
CCAAAAGTGTAAACCGATCTCCAACGATTTCCAGGCTGAATGAAACGATGCCCTATTTCGTAAGGCAGAGCAAGCTCTGCCTCTACAGACTATAGTCTCTCGGTGTTACCCTAACTCGGCTCTTTTTGAACCATGCCAAAATATCGAATATTGAACAAGGAATAATGAATGTCGAAGGAAAAAGAGGAACAAGACTTCATAATTCGAAATTCTTTATTCGATATTCGATATTCGATGCCATTAAAAAAGAACTCGACTCCTATTTACGCTTCTCAACTCTCAACTCTTATTCTATCTCCTTCTCTTCCACAACCCCGAGTTTTCGTTCCAACTCCTTAACTCTTTTTAAAAGCTGCGGCAATCGGGGGATAGCGGCTTTGATCCGCTTCTCCTCTTCGTGTGGCTTGGCTGGAAAGCCGGACATATATTGATTGGGGGCAATATCTTTTGTCACGCCGCTTTTGGCTGCAATAACCGCTCCGGAGCCAATAGACAGATGGCCGACTACCCCCACTTGTCCGGCCAGGGTGACGTGATCTCCTATCTTGACACTCCCGGAGATACCTGTCTGAGCAACCACCAGACAATCCTCACCAATAGTTACATTATGGGCGATTTGAACTAAATTGTCTATCTTTGTCCCGCGGCCGATGGAAGTTACGCCAGTAGTGGCCCTGTCTATGGTCACATTGGCCCCGATTTCAACATCGTCCTGGATGACGACTGTTCCATTCTGGGGAATCTTTTGATGTCTTCCCTCTACCTCAAGGTAGCCAAAACCATCACTTCCAATAACCGATCCACTATGAATAATCACCCTTTGACCCAATCGTACCCTTTGGCCCAAAGTCACTCTGGAATAGATAATACTCCCCGCTCCAATAACAACTTCATTCCCTACATAAGTCTGAGGATAGATGATGACTCCATTTCCAATACTAACCCTATCACCAACCGTTACATAGGCTCCGATAGCCACATCTTCCCCTATATTTACTCCTTCTCCCAGAATAGCGCCGGGGTGTATGCCCGGTTTGGCCCGCACCACAGGGGCAAACAGTTCCAGGACCTTAGCAAAAGCCAACCTCGGATTATTCGTCCGAATAATAGGCTTTGGCGCTTTCGTTACTTCTTGTCCGACGATTACAGCCGAAGCTTGAGAAGAGAAGGCCGCCTCCAGATATTTCCCATTCAGGGCAAAGACAATATCTCCCCCTTTGGCTTCCTCAATAGTCGCTACTCCATAAATAGATACATCGGCGGCTCCCAACAAGTCCCCTTCTACTATCGCCGCTATCTCGCCCAGGAACCTGGTCATTTTTTAACTTTACCCTCCCCTGATTTCTTTTCTCCAACCCCTGATTTCTTTTCTCCCTCCCCTGATTTCTTTTCTCCAACCCCTGATTTCTTTTCTCCCAGCAGACTGATTACTTCTTCCGTTATATCAAGTTCGGGAATGCCGTAAACAAAAGAAGGGGAAGATTTGTCCAGAACAATGGCAATCTTTTTGGCTTCAGCTACTTGTGTAATTATATCATACACCTTTTTCATCAAACGTTTGGTTAACGCCTCTTCTTTTTCACCTAAATATTTTTGCGACTCCTCAAAATATTTCTTTAATTCTTCAGTCTTACGTTCGATCGCTCCACGCCGTTTTTCTTTCTCAGTCTCACTTAAGAGAAGGCCGGTCCGCAGCTTCTCTTTTAGATCAGCTATTTCAGTTTGCCTTTCCTCAATAGTCGACTTCCGTTCAGCCAGTTCTTCATTAAGATTTTTGGTTGCCTCCTGAGTGGCCGGATACTCATTAAATGCCCGTGAGACATCGACAAAGGCAATCTTAATAGCTGGTGGTTCAGCCAGAGCAACCCCGGCAATAAAAATCATTAGCCCGCTCAGGGCCCCCATAATAAAGTGGTTTTTAGACATTTCCGTCATCTCCTTTCTTAGGTTGAGTGGTATGAGCTATGCCTTTCGCCTCATTAGACAAGGCATTTAGCCTTTTCCCCGTATTTTCCCGTATTTTTTTGACCGGTGTTCAATCCCGTATATTTTGATCACTCGAGATTGATGATAAACCCAATATAGAATCCTATAGTCCCCTACCTTGTATTTACAAAGTCCCTTCAGATCATCGGCAAGGTGTGATAGAAGGGAATGCTTGACTAAGAAAGCATTTTCACCCAACCAATCAATCTTTTCGGCTATTCGCTTTATTACGGTAGAATCCAGAGAGGCTAAGTCTTTTTTTGCTTGGGGTTCAATCTCTACGAAATACTCAGTTCTTTCTTGACTTCCTCCCATGGCCGTCCTTTCCCAGCTAAGTCATCTTGTCTTGATTGCCTCATTTTTTTAATGAATTCCTCATCGTTTGCTAAAAGCCAGTCCTCAAGGTCTTCAATTTTTTCCGCCTTTTCCCACACATCAAGGGGAAATACAACTTTTTTCTCAGGATTTTTTTGAGCTACAGCCACCTTATAATCACGCTCCTTCTCTATTCCGTCGGCACCAAATTAAAGGAGACCAAAAACCGGGCCACATCTTCTTTTATTTCCTTTGAATCATCTTCACGTCTTCCAAATCCGACCGAGAAGTCTACCTGGCCATGTTGAAAGAGAAAACCGGTTCCAGCGGTGATAAACCTTGTTTTGACCTCGTGAGTACGCTTATAGGTATGGTACCAGGTGCCGGCCTGGTATCCCAGCCTTAATTTGCTTCCCTGGAAACTATACTTTCCTCCCCCTCCAAGAAAGTATTCTGCCCCTAAATGGAGTGTGCCCGTATCCATAAAATACGGCTGCCTCTCTCCGTCTATCTTAACCCTGGGCCAAAGGGTGGTGTCAAAATCCATGGCCATAGTTAATCTCTTCCCCCCGGGCCGATAGGCAGCCCCAAAGCCGTAAGATATCGGCATGTCTATTTGGGACTCTTCAGAATAGGGCGGCTCATCCTTCAGCTTGTCTTCGGATTCAAATTCGCTCTTAACCTTGGTTCTGGCCTTAAGTGTAGACGGGAATTCAATAACCGTAGCCAACTTAAGATCATCCCTGACTCGGATCAAGGTGCTCAGTTCAAGATTCAGGCCAGAGGAATAGTGTACCTTGATTATATCCTCAGCATCAGTATATTTTGCCTCACCAAAATCGGTTATCCAGGTCTCCTGACTGCTGCCGATCAATTTGTTCAGATTTAATCCAAGAGAAACCCCGTCTCTGACAGCAACTGAAGCCGCCAGAGAATAGGCATTAATGCTGCCCTCCCTTTCCATCCTCCTCTTTATTTCCGTTCCCTCCAGGGTAAAAGAGTTGTCTGTGGTCTCAAGGTTAAAATCGTGTTTCTGGACTATCCCAAAACCAAGGGTAAACTTTTGAGGAAAAGGAGAGATCACGGAAATGAGTGGCACCACCCCGGAAGACTGACCGTTAACCTTCACTTCTTCGTATTTGAAAGGTAAAAAGAGACTGAACCCTTTTATTTGAGACAATCCGGCCGGATTTATGGCCACGGCAGAGGCGTCATCAGCAATGGCCATAAAGGCCCCACCCATGCCTTCCGCCCTGGCGCTATAGGTTGACTCAGGCTCACCCAGGCCATCTATGCCGAAGATGGAAGAGCCGTAGGCGATAGGATTAAAAGTGAGGATAATCGTAATCGTTAACAGGATTAAAGTAGGCATATCTATCTCCCCGTGTGAATTCTATTTATAAGCACTCCTGAATCGGCCTTGTTCATCGTTTCGGCCACTCAAGTCGAAAATGGGAAATTAGGAAATGGGAAGTATGTATCCTCTCCATAAATCAGGGTAAGATTCGTAGAGCGTAGAGCGTATGAGCGTAATACAACCACGCTCTATACTATTACCCCGCAACATTTGCGTTGTGCGCGAGAATGTTACGATTGCGGAT
>JASEGY010000358.1 GCA_030019105.1 bacterium
TGAAAGCCTAATTTCTAATTTCCAATTTCAATCCGCAATCGTAACATTCTCGCAGGCAACGCAAATGTTGTGGAGTAATAGTATATTGTCCTGGCCGGGCCGAATAACTCAGGAAAGAGCACTGTTCTGCAGGCAATTGCTGTCTGGAATATGGCCCTTAAAAAGTGGTTGGTAGAACGAGGGGCTTCCTTTAAGGTGCGAGGAAAAACACGAGTTGGTGTCCCGATTACACGGAAGGAATTTACGGCTATTCCTTTACGGGAAATGAATCTTATTTGGACAGACAGAAGCACTGCTTTTAGCGCTTCTAAGTCTCCGAATGATCCTAAGGCAGGCACACCTAAACCTATCGAGATCGAAATGAGTGGTAAAAGTGAACCAGGGAGTAAGCCCTGGTCGTTTACCCTTGAATTTCGATATGCAAACACAGAGATGGTGTATGTCCGGCCTACGGAGGCATCTCAGGAAGATTTTGAAATCCCTCAGGCGGTTAGAGGTCTTAACATAGTTTATGTCCCACCTTTCTCTGGCCTGGAATCTGAGGAGCCACGTCACGACACAGGTTACCAGAACCTCCTTATTGGGCAAGGTCGCTCTGGTGAGATCGTCCGTAACCTTCTCTGGGAACTTTGGGATTCTGAGGACAAGAGTGATTGGGATTCTCTCAGAACAGATATCGAGGAGCTATTCGGCTACTACCTCCTCAATCCGGACTACGGCCCGGGGAAACCATTCATCATCTGTGAATATATTCCTGGCTTGCCGCCCAGTAAAAGAGGAACCGGTGGACTACCCAAACTTGACATCGCCAATGCCGGAAGTGGCCTGGGCCAGGTTCTACTACTGCTGGCCTTTTTCTATGCCAGGAAAGCCTCTGTATTGCTGCTTGATGAACCCGATGCCCATCTCCATTTCATTTTGCAGCGGGAGGTCTATGATCGTCTCAAGTTAGTGGCCCGTCAGCGCCAATGCCAATTGATTATTGCCACTCATTCGGAAGTATTACTGAAAGATACGTCACCTGACCGGATTCTCTCCTTCTTCAGGAAGCCGCACCTCCTTATCAGTCGTAATGAACGCGACCATGTCCGTGAGGCCCTTAAGCGACTTTCCAGTATTAATTTACTTCTGGCGGAACAAGGAAACGCCTTGCTTTATGTAGAGAGTGAATCGGATTACAAAATACTCCGGGAATGGGCTCGTATCCTTGACCATCCGGCACGTGACTTTCTGGATTTCCCTTATATCCATTCCCTTTCCGGCAGGAAGCCGGCTGAAGCCAGGGCTCACCTGTTTGCCTTGAGGGCGGTTCGACCGGACGTATGCGCTGTTTTACTTCTGGATGGGGATAATCGCAATTTACCGGACCGCGAGGTTGGGGGAGAAGGACTATCAGTTCTTCGATGGCGAAGATACGAAATCGAAAGCTATCTGGTCGTTCCCTCAACTCTAAAAAGATTTGTCCAGCAAAGTGAGGCCCTTCCGTTACTGGCCACAGCTAAGGAACAGAAAGTCGAAGACGAGCTTAAATCCCAGCTTCCACCTTCGGTTATCAGTGACCCTTTTGCCGATAATCCGTTTTTATCAAGCGTGAAGGCAAGTGATGATTTTTTGGTACCGTTTCTCGAACGTGTAGACACTCCTGTTCCCAAAACTGATCTCTACCTATTAGCCCAATGCATGACCCGGAATGAAATTCACCCGGAAGTAATCGAAAAGCTGGATGTAATTGCGGACGAGCTTAGGACGAAAATTTGATAGGAGAAGAGAAATGTCAAAGATAAAATTCATTCTGAATGGAAAAGAAGTAACTGCCCAAGGGGATAAAACTATCCTTGAAACAGCCGAAGCCGAAGGGATTTCTATCCCGACCCTCTGTCACGATCCGAATCTGGAGCCATTTACCTCTTGTTTTATCTGTGTGGTTGAGGTCGAAGGCCGAAGGGGATTGGTTCCTTCCTGTGCCACTAAAATTACGGAAGGGATGATCGTCAGAACCAACACCGAAGCGGTTCAGCGGGCCAGAAAGCTGTGCCTGGAGCTTCTCCTATCCGACCATTATGGTGATTGTCTGGCGCCGTGTCAGATGGCCTGCCCGGCCGGGATAAGGGTCAAGGAATATGTCGCCCTTATCAGGGAAGGTCAATACCGGGAGGCGGTCAGGGTAATAAAAGAGAACAATCCCCTGCCTTCTATCTGCGGCCGGGTATGTGTTCGATTCTGTGAAGATGCCTGTCGCCGAAACTTAGTTGACGAACCTGTCGCCATTAATTTCCTGAAGCGATTCGCGGCCGACTATGATTTGGCCTCTGAGACTTCTTCCCAACCAGCGTCTCCTTCTTCTCCAAGTTCGCAATCCGCAATCCGCAATCCGCAATCCGGTCACCGGGTGGCCTTAATCGGGGCCGGCCCGGCTTCTCTTTCAGCGGCCTATTATCTTTCCCTGAAAGAACATACCTGCACTATCTTTGAGGCCCTTCCCAAACCAGGCGGGATGTTAAGGTATGGCATTCCGGAATACAGGCTGCCGAAGGCCGTTTTAGATAAAGAAATCCAAGCCATTACCGACTTAGGGACCGAAATCAGGACAGGACAGCGGCTGGGTGAGGACTTTGACTTAGAATCTCTATTTGATCAAGGCTTTGAAGCCGCTTTTCTTGGGATTGGAGCCCAGGGGAGTTACACCTTGGGAGTAGAAGGAGAAGAGGCCGAAGGCGTGCTTTCCGGGGTGGAATTCCTGCGAGACATTGGCCTGGGGAAAGATGTGCGTGTTTTCGGACGGGTAGCGATCATCGGTGGTGGGAATACGGCGATTGATGCGGCCCGAAGTGCCCTCAGGCTGGGGGCGGATGAGGTTGTCCTTGTTTACCGCCGCAGCAGGCAGGAAATGCCGGCTAACAACTACGAGATTCACGAGGCCGAGCTGGAGGGGGTAAAATATCACTTCCTGGCCGCTCCCACCAGGGTTGTTAGCCGAAATGGCCGTGTTTCTGAAATCGAGTGTATCAAGATGGAGCTGGGCGAACCGGATGCCGACGGCCGTAGGCGCCCGGTGCCGGTTGAGGGGTCTGAATTTAAGATAAAGGTGGATTTTGTTATTGCGGCTATTGGTCAATTCCCTGAGACCACCGGCCTGGATAAAGCTAAGATTGAATTAGGTCGGGGCCGAATCAAGGTTCAACCGGGAGTATATCTGACTACTCGGCAAGGTGTCTTTGCCGCGGGTGATGCCGTAACCGGGGCGGCTACTGCTATCGAGGCTATTGCTGGCGGCAGACAGGCGGCCGGGGCCATAGATCAGTATCTGGAGCAGGAGAGCAGGGGGGCAGGGGAGCAGAGGATCAATAATGTTGAGATAGAGACGTTACAACCCCCTTTCAATGTGAGCAAGGGGGAGTTATCCGAAATAGACCGGGCTGAATTTGAGACGGTGGAACAAAGGCCGCGGGTCAGGATGCCGGAGCTAACTACAGAAAAGCGCCTGAGCGGATTTGATGAAGTGGAACTCGGCCTGGAAGAAGACCCGGCTGTTGCTGAAGCCGGACGATGCCTTGAATGCGGCTGCCTGGCAGTAAGTGACTGTTATTTAAGAAAATATGCCGCGGAATATAAACCTGACCTGAACAAATTCAAGGAAGGGGCCGTCCATAAATACTCCGTCGACACCTCTAATCCCTTAGTTATCCATGACCCTAACAAATGCATTCGCTGCGGCCGCTGTGTCCGTATCTGTGCCGAGATAAAACAATTAGGCGCCCTTGGTTTTGTCAACCGCGGCTTTGACGCCATTATCAAACCTACCTTTGACAAACCCTTAGCTGAGACTACCTGTGACTCCTGCGGTAAATGCGTGATTGCCTGCCCCACTGGCGCTCTATTCGGTGAATTCAACCTTGA
>JASEGY010000359.1 GCA_030019105.1 bacterium
GCAATCGTAACATTCTCGCGGACAACGCAAATGTTGCGGGGTAATATTATAAATTAGATAGACTTATTGAGGAAGCCGGCCTTAAAGAGGACTTCTCTGAAACTCAGGAAGAACTTATTGATGAGTTAACCCCGCTTAATATTCAAGCCAGATACCCTGTTTATAAAGATGCAATTTATGATCTCCTGGATAAAAAAACAGGCAGGAGAAATATTGAGGAAGACTGAGGACTTGTGGCAGTGGTTAAGACAAAAGATAGATTAAATCAAATTGTAAGACAGTATATTGATATTTTACGGGACAACGTCAATTTATATGCAGTAATTATTTTTGGCTCTTATGCTAAAGGAACGCCAGGGGAATATAGTGATATAGACATGGCTATCTTTTCTGAAGACTTTGGGTGGAATCCATTAAAGGAGATGAAGATGCTGTGCCAACTTCGGCGAAAAGTAGATACGGATATTGAACCGCTTCCTTTTCCTCGGAAAGATTTTTTTGAACATGCATCCGCAGACTTTGTGGCAGAGATACTCCAAAATGGAAAGATAGTCTATCAGGATGGAAAAATCCGGCTTTGAAACATTAGGCAATGGTTAAGACAAAAGCAGGAACTAAAGACCTTCGGGAAATCACAGCGAGCCTGTATATTTGCTTCTTCCTCTCCGGCGCCACCGGACTTATCTACGAGATCGTCTGGACACGGGAGTTGACCCTGATCTTTGGCAGCACAGTCCTGGCCATAAGCACGGTTCTTTCTGCCTTTATGGCCGGTCTGAGCCTGGGAAGTTTCTGGGGAGGCAGGATAGTTGACCGGAGTGAAGGAAATGTCCTGAAGATGTATGCCTGGATAGAGGGAGGGATTGGTCTTTTTGCCCTCCTGATGCCCTTTCTTTTCCTGGCGGCTAACTACATCTACACCGGCCCTCTGGCCGGACTTGCTTTTTATCCTCTCAGCCTGGCCCGTTTCCTGGTCTCCTTTGTGCTCCTCCTTATCCCCACCACCTTAATGGGGGCCACCCTGCCGGTAATAAGCAGATTCTTTATCAGCAACCTGACCGGTGTTGGCAGTAAAGTCGGCTACCTTTATGGTCTGAATACGTTGGGGGCAGTGCTGGGGTCATTTGGGGCAGGTTTTATTATGCTCCAGATCTTTGGCCTGGCTGCTACGACCTATCTCGCGGCCGTGATTAACCTGGGCATAGCCGGACTTGTTATCTCCTTTAATTCCCGGATAGGTAAGTATAAACCAGCCGAAACTCTTCCGGAGGAAGTAGAAGCTGAAGTTCAATCCAAACCCATCCACAATCCACAATCCGCAATCTGCAATCCGCAATCTGCAATCCGCAACCGGCTGATCTTGATTGGCCTCGGCCTCTCAGGGCTGGCCGGCATGGTCTACGAGGTTACCTGGACCCGCATCCTGAACCAGGTGTTGGGAAGTTCTGTCTACACCTTCAGCACCATGCTGACTACCTTCATCATGGGTATTGCGGCCGGGAGCCTGCTCTTTGCCCGGCTTTTTCGCCACCGCCGGGTCAGTCTTTCCCTTTTTGCCGCGGCCGAAGCAGGCATAGGACTATCTGCCCTACTGATCACTTACACCTTTAACGAGCTCCCGCAGCTTTTTTTAATACTCTTTGGTCTTGTCGGCCAATCCTATTATAAACTTCTGGCTGCCCAGTTTCTTATCCCTTTTCTGGTTATGATCTTCCCGACACTCCTTATGGGGGCTACCTTTCCTATCCTTGCCCAGATTTATACCCAAAGCGCTTCGAACTTAGGCCAATCCATTGGCACCCTGTATGCGGCCAATACTTTCGGGGCTATCCTTGGCGCCTTTGCCGGCGGATTTCTAATTATCCCCTTTTTAGGCACTCAAACAGGTATCCTTCTATCCGTGGGGATCAATCTGGTGGTAGGGATAATAACCCTCATGGCTGATCAAGAGAGAAGGTGGGCAACGAAAGCCCTCAGGGCAGGGATAACAACCGGACTGGCCGCTTTATTCCTGATCTTTCTCCCTCCTTATGATCAGCAGGTAGCCAGTAAGGGAGTAGCTCCCAATGCAAGGAAATTAACCGGATCTTTTACTCTTAGCCTCAAAGAACAAGCTCATAGTACGGCTCTTCTTTACTTCAAGGAAGGCCTGAATTGCAATGTTTCAGTTCACAAGAGCAATGATGGGACGACCTTTCTCAAAGTCAACGGTAAAACCGATGCCTCCACCGGCAGTGACATGAATACCCAAATCCTACTCGGTTATCTGCCCCTCTTTTTTCACCCTGATCCTGAACACGTGTTAGTCATAGGCCTCGGGAGCGGGGTTACAGTAGGGGCGGCTGCAGCTTATGAAGAAACAAGGCAGGTGGATTGTGTTGAGATAGAGGAGGCCGTAGTAGAGGCGGCCTCCTTCTTTGCGACTGAAAATCATAACTGCCTCGATAATCCCAAGGTGAAGATAATAGTCGAAGATGGCCGGGGTTACCTCTTGCGAACTAAGGATAAATATGATTGTATCATCAGTGAACCGTCTAACCCCTGGATAGCCGGGGTAGCTTCCCTCTTTACCACTGAATTCTATCAATTAGTTCAATCCCGCCTCAAGCCTGATGGAATTATCTGTCAGTGGATTCACGGCTATTCCCTTAACCCGCGGAACTTAAAATTAGTCATCAGAACCCTTAAAAAAAATTTCCCCTGCGTTACTATCTGGCAAGGGAGTCCCAATGACTACCTTATCCTCGGATCAAGAAAGAAACTTAAAATAGATTATCACGTCCTGAAAGAAAAAATGACCTCTGATCCGGTCGTCCTCCAGGATTTAAAGAGTATAGAGTGCCACTCTCCTTTTGGGCTAGCCAATCACTTCATCTTGACCGAAGAAGAGGTGGAAAACCTTGTTTTCGGTAATGAAGTATTGAATACCGATGATCTCCCCTTACTGGAGTTTTCCGCGCCTGTGTCTCTCTACCGGGAAACAAGCCATCTTAATTACTTGCTGCTTAAAGATCAAAAGATAGGGGATATCCCTTCTTTTCTGAGCCAGTTTGAGCTGGCTGCAGAGATGCCGGCTGAGTTTTATTACCAGCGAGGGCGGTATAACTTAGAAAATAGTTTTCCGGAAGATGCATGGAAAGATATCAAGAAAGGTCTGGAGGTGGATTCTCTTTCGGTCTCCCTTCTTACTCTTAGAGGGAGATATTATCAAACACGGGGTCTTATTTTTAAGGCCTTAAGCGATTTCAAGGGGGCCCTGGAAATAAATCCGGACATGGCCGAGACCCATTACCGGATGGCTCAAATCTATGCAGATCAAGAACAACTGGATGATGCCTGGAAAGAATATCAAATCGCTCATGTAATTAAGCCGGAAGAGAGAGAATACCGCATATCTCTGGCCAGGATCCTTGAGAAGGAGAAAGACTATGATTTGGCCATCAATTACTACCATGAATTGCTAAGACTAAAGGGAGATGATGTGCAAAGTCTGGTGGGGATAGGAAGATGTTACTACCACCGGCGTAAGATGGAGGAAGCAGAGAGATATCTTAAACTGGCCATTAAGACAAACCCTTATGATGCAGCAGGTTACTTCTGGTCAGGAAAGGTCTGTCTGGAGACCGGAAAATTTAAAGAGGCGGCTGAGAGTTTCAAACAGGCAGTGAGGCTGGTCCCTTATTCAGCCGAAAATCGTTTGAATTTTGGGATCAGTCTGGCCTACAGTGGCAGGTTCGCTTCTGCCAGAGAAGAGCTAAAAAAAACCCTCCTGCTTGATCCGGGGAATTTTGAGGCATTCTACAACCTCGAGATGATAGCAGGAAAATAAGGTATCCTCTTCAAATCTAAGGGTAAGAGCCAAAGGGTTCAAAGTTCAGGGTT
>JASEGY010000035.1 GCA_030019105.1 bacterium
AGACCGGCCAGACCCTGATGAAGACTATCCTGGCCCCGGGACTTAAGGCGCAACTCATTGTGCTCTTGTTTGTAAAACTCACGCAGCTCTTTGAGCGAGAAGGCAGGGTCTTTCGCATCCTGAAATATCCGGTAGATGATGGGATAGAGCAGGGTAGGATCATCGCTCAAGTAGTCCCTGGCCAAAAGAGCTGTCGTGGTCAGTCTGCTTACACCACCCTGTTCACTTAAATGTCCTGTTCCACACCAGATATGACCATCCTGATCCTCCATGAGGCAGGAAACCCAACTGCCAGCCAAGCCATCCGCCATGGTAAAGGATTGCCACCGCTGTTCATCATAATAGCAGCTTACTCCATTCTCAGTCCCAACCCAAAGATTACCAATACTATCCTCTAAAATTGCTCTCACCCTATTATCTATCAGCCCATCTTTTGTAGTAAAACTTGTCCATTTTACCCCATCATACTTACTTATGCCTTTATGAGTTCCAAACCAAAGGTTGCCATATTTATCTACTATCATTGAGTGGACAGTATTATTTATTAAACTATCCTGTTCAGTACTCGAGAGCTAAAAGTTCTCGTGTGTCTTCGAGGCTAACCCATTTAAAATAGGCCACTTACCTTCAACGACGAGCAGCTCTGCAAAAGTCAACAGTACCAATGGCTTATGGAGAACTTTTAACTGTCGAGTTCAGTATAACTTCTCCAATCTTTCCAATCATACTTACTTACTCCTTTTCGTGTACTAAACCATAAATTGCCATTTTCGTCTTCGGCAATTGAGTGAACATAATCAGCTATAAGTCCACCCTCTGTAGTATCCGTAGTATAAGCAGCCCATTTTTTGCCATCATATTTCCCTGCTCCCTGCACGGTACCAGCCCATATATTTCCAGGATGGTGTATCCTCTTCAAATCTTATGGTAACTCGGGACACCCCCTCAAATTACGTTGATAGATGTTATAGTCAATATAGAGAAGTCTTGGATTGTTAATTCCTACTTTTTTACTTACCATTAAATTTGAAGAGGATACAGGATGGTCTTCAAAGAGTGAACGGACATTCATGTCAGGTAAGCCATGCTTAGGTGTATAAGTAACCCATTTTTTACCATCGTATCTGGTCAGTAGCAAGTTCTCCATAAGTGCTTGATTTTTCGACACTTAAGTTTCTCGCAGTTCAGACGCAATCGCGTAGAGAAAAGGCTTTAGTTTCAACAACTTACAGAGTATTCATTCTGGGAAAAGCTGAGAACTTACTGCTGTCCAGATCGTATTTACTTACTCCTCCACCCCATGTTCCAAACCATAGATTTCCAGACTTATCTTCAATAATTGAAAAGACACGGTTATCTGGCAACCCGTCTCTCTTTTTAGGATAATGAAACCACTTTTTACCGTCATATTTACTTACACCATTATTAAAAGTCCCAAACCAAAGATTACCCGTTCTGTCTTCAAGAATTGACCATACATCATTATCAGCCAGTCCATCCTCAGTCGTAAAGTTCGTCCACTGATCCCGCAGGTCAAACCTTCCCTTTTGCCTCAGCTCGTCCTTTTTGCTCATATCTCCTCGCACCTTTTAAAAAATACTTGACAAAACTACTACCTTATGGTAACATAGAAGATGGAATTAGCCTGATAACCGAACTGTTGCCGATGGGTGGCTTGTCCTTCTATGGACTAGGTTTCAGGCTTTTTTTTATTTTGGCCACATTCCGACAAATATCTCTCTAAATCTGATAATATTTCTATAAACCTGGCTATCTGATTTACTTTTATTTAATGCCCTTGCCAGTGATCCACATATCATATCTGTTAGTTGCAACAGATTATTACCTTTTGAATGCTCTGTCTTCACTTTCTTTATTAGATCAGAACTCTCTTCAATATTAATTTTGCCCTTGATATACTTCTTTAATTGACTTTGGAAGGTTGATCCGCCACTTCTATCAAATATTACCGTGGCATTTCTTAAGTAAGGTTTGGCATTCTCAAATACTAACCTTGTTGCATATTTATAAAAGGAACTCCCAGACTGAAAATTTGATTTACAAAGCTCTCTTTTGTTAATAATAATACCAAAGTAGAAGAAATTATAACCACAAAGCTTTTCTAAGAAATACTTTCTGATCTTAGGATGATTGTTATAGAAATGGAATTCAAAATTAGTTGGTAGAGATAATTCTTTCCGAATTAAATCTATCTTTCTATCAGCATCTTCTGCCTCATCATTATCCTCAAAGATAACCAATGTAACAACAAAGTACTCTGAACTGCCATCCTTCTCAACTACACCCGGATCACCAGATTCGTCTACGAAAACAAGCATTTAATCTACCTCTTACATGCATTTGCATTTTAGCTACATACGTGAATATGAAAACTTGATTCTGTCGGAACTGATTGCAAATCAATATTTTATGTGAGACTAAATGCTTATTCGGAGTTGCCATGTTTTGATAAATACAGTTTAATAGAGTAGATCGCAGTATAGTATTGGCGCAATGTGTTGACTGCATAGTGATTAAGGCCACACCATCTAACTTGCTGTAACCGTGGAGGTTAGTTTTCATATTCACGTTACATGACAACACCCCTTCAGGGTGAAACATCTCTGAAACCAATACCCACCACAAGCATCTTTTCTGACCTGCTCCATGTATCTTGGCTCTTTAACTGAAGCGGTATTATCGGGACTTCAAATCCCCGATACTTAGTATACTCAAACTCTATAATATGCACTCGAAATCCTCCTCTTTTGGAACACGCAGAACTGAAGGAATAGTCCGAGGATATTTTTTTCTGGCTGTATTATCCACTTCTTTTGCCGAATCCCCCACGGCGACTAATTCTTCCATTGCCACAGAGACATATTTCCCTCCATATTTTTCTACTAACTCAGCAAAATGTTCATGTATCCACTCTTGATCTTTGGTCAACATAATTCTGCCTCCCTCCTACAGATAGACACGCTCGAAGATCATCTGGTCCAAGCATAGGATAATCCTCAAATATTTCTTTTTCTGTAACTCCCTGACTGAGAAGGTCAAGAATCATTTCTACCGAAATTCTCATTCCTCGAATGATAGGCTTACCTCCAAAGATTTGAGGGTTTATTGTAATTCGTTCCAGTAGATTTGGCATAATCTCTTCCTCCTTCCTATTTTTGCTAATGGGCAAAACATTTGACAAAACTGCTCTACCTTGTGGTATCATAATATTCGGAATTAGCCTGATAACCAAACTGTTGCCGATGGGTGGCTTGTCCTTCTATGGACTTAGGTTTCAGGCTTTTTTTATTTTTCTCACCCACCACCAAATATTCAGCCCTGTATATGAGGTCTGGATTTAAATACTTACTGCTTCAATATCCTTCTGCTTCAAATCAGCCTTTCTTCCATAGAAGAGAAAAGGTAACTTTTCTACCTCATGCTCAACGACCCGTTCCATCTCTTTCTTTGTAGGGATACGAATAAAGTTACCGTCTTTATCGAGATGAAATTCACCTACTATAAGCACCCCTCTCTCTGTCTTACACAAGACAGACACTCTCCAAATCTGCTTCTTTAGATCAAATTTGGGAGTAGCTGGTGTAGTCAGGTGCCCCACATTCTCATAAAGGTACTTCCTTACTTTTTCATAGATTTCCAATTCGTCTCACCTACCCCCATTGCTCCATACTCAACTAAGATCGCTCATAAAGGACCTTTTTTTATTGAGAAGCTGCCGTGTTCAACTCTTGCAGGAAGGCTCGATGTCGGGGAAACTGGCTGCGAAGGCCATTGATTAGAGCGTCTGCTTGTTCACTATGCCGGCGAAGCCGCAATACCTCAGCACAAGCTGCGGCAAGTACCGCCGCTTTATCATAACTCTTACGGTGTTGATTTTCGACAATACTATTCGCCCTGCGTTTGGCCACATCCACGCACCAATGCAGAAGTTTTTCAGCTTCCTCCCCTTCCAGGGATTCCCGGGCAAATAATTCCTGATAGATGCTTTCTAACCGCTTGCACTCGTCATCAGCAGACCGGCCATAAAGATCAATACTCTTTTGCAATCCCCACTGCCACAATTTTGACAGGTTCCGAGGAAGCGATGATAACTTTCCCCCTGCCAGCGAGACCAGGAAAGCTGGAATTACGAGCCCTTGTGGATTATCAGACATGTTCCATCCTAACACCGGCTTGGGGGCGGCTGCCTTGTGGGCCGAATCCCAGTTTCCTGAAAGCAGATAAGCATGGACAAGCTCAAACAGAGAAACCATTGCAGGCCGCTCGATGTTATCTCTATCGGCCCATCCCGATATCGAGTCAAAGCGCTGTGAAGGTCGGGCGAGATAGCCTTCAAGGTGCTGGGCGGCCTGCTGCATCCGTTCTTTCTGTTGTGCGCCGGCGGGAGTTGCTTCCCAGAGGTCTAACAATCGACTAACAACCGGCTTAGCGGTGAAGGCCTCCCACCGTCCCTGACGGACAAGCTCGTGGTCATTGAGTTCTTGCGCGCTCACGCAAAGATGATCTGCGATAGCCGAGCGGATAGGCAAATCCGGCGGAAGCATTTGGAGGGCTTCCTGGGCGGCGGCTATTACTTCCCGGTGTTTCCCTTCCCCCTGGAGAGCAGCAATCCAGTCCACATAAGCCCGCGGCCGGCTCTTCCCTTCTTCACGGGAGAGCGCCTCCAGGCCCTTTGTGCCCTGAGCCAGTTTAATAGCTTCCCGCAGCCAACGGTCTGCATCAGCCCCGCTTTGCTTTTGCAAAAAAACAATCCAGTCGTCGAAAAATTTCTCCTTGTCCGGGAGCGGATTCGGAGAAACCTGGATAATATCTTCAAGCCTGACACCCTTCCCCCATACAAGGTCATCAATGCCCTGCATCTCTTCAAAGAGCACGTCGGGGCGACGGGTGAGAGCGGTTGTCTCGTACAGGGCGTGCAGGTACCTGGCACGCGCTTCGCTCATGTCCACGTTATGTAAGTCCATAGCGCTCACTTTCCTACCGTAAGCATCTTCCATATTCAGCACATCGAATAACTTACGGTAGGCAACATAGGCGAGAGGCATATTTCCGAAATCGAACACCCCGGCCGCTCGGTCAAATAACCCGGTTAAAGGATCCACGTATTCTTCGTATTGCCCGAGGCTATCTTCATCATCCCAGTCGTCGTCATAGTATTCATCAGCGTCCTCCATTTCGCTGCCTATCTCATGAGCCAGATCTTCGATATCTGAAAGCAGATCATCCTGACTTAGGACACGTTCCACTTCCGCTTTAGCCTCTTCACCAGATTTGAGCCGGGCAAGAAAATCGTTCCGGTCAGATGGTGAAACATTGTGCGCCATCCTCCGTAAGATAGAACGTAGTTCATCTTCCGAATAGGCAACCAGTCGCTTCTCGATTTCTTCGAAGAAAGCCTTTAATGACATCTTGTTTTCTAACATCTGTACACCTCCTGGAGTAAAATTTCGGCATCGTTTCATTCAGCCTGGAAATTGTTGGAGATCGGTTTACACTTTTGGGGAGTTTAGGCTTTAGCCTTTCATAAATGAAATCCTAAAGGATTAACTCCAAAGAAGTTGCGTAGCCTAATTTAAATTCGGCCATGCACTCCGCTTCAAAAGTGTAAAGCTGTTATTTGGGCGATTTGAAACGATGCCAAAATTTCGTTGGTAATCACCAAATCACCTTCAACCAATATACCCCTAAGCAAAACTCATTATGATACTGTAGACCTTCTTCATTTGCTGTTTAGGGAATTTAGCCGACAGGCTGCGCATTACCTCTCGCTTATTTAGTAAGATGCTCATTCCAAGAGCACGATACTCATCAAGCACCCTGTTTCTAAACTCAGCTTCTCTGGTCACAAAACCCACGCACCGCTCAATCAGGTAGTGGTTAGCTTCGACTATCTCCGGCTGGAATTCTTCAATAAGAAGTTGTTTTACAAAGTCAATAGTAAGGGTATCAACATTCTCAAAGGCATTCCAGCAGGTAGCAATAACAATATTCTTATTAAGGCCGCCGGCACCGGCGCTAAAGTGGATTGTCTCTATTGTTTCCGGCTTGCACTTTATCTGGAGGCACCTCCCGTCTATCAGGTGTAAATACCATACCGTGCCTTCCAGGCCAGAGTAATAACCTTCCTCCTCTTGCTTCAAATTTGCTTCAAGCTCTTTCTGGGTTGTCTCGTAATTCCACACATAGTCCCTATTAATTACCCTGAAGCGTTTAACCAGGGGGATTTCATCCAGGCTTGAGTAGTCCTCTTCGGCAGCCAGGCCCAACTTGGTCGGAGACATAATCTTGCCTGTGTTGGTCACACCAAACAATAAGGCAATATCCAATGGGTTCTTATAAACGACCAGATGAGGGTTCCTCGCTCCATACAGTTCAAATGACAGGTTGCAATTATGCTTTATCATTATTTGTCTTAGCCTGTCTATGTAGGGTGCGGCGGTTTCTTTCCACATATTATAGAAGTCCCCGAATCTACTTGAACCCAGGAACGGCCGCAGTCTTGTCTTGTAGGTGAGATACCTGTTCTCTCCGTCAGTATAAAAGTAAGACAGGACATTCGTTCCATCTAATTTTTCATAAATCTCAATATACTTGGCCGAAGGAAAGGCGTAATTCCTCGTTCCATCCGCGCTCTCGCCAAACGGATAGTGCATCTTCGGTGTGCCCATTATGAGTTGAGGCGTTATTTCCCTGTTATTTACCCGTGTTATTATCAAGGAGCCATAATACTCATTAGACTTCCGGGAGATAACACCAGCCATCTCATTCTTTGGATTGAACGGGTCAACCTCACAGAACTCGGTATAATCCTTACCGAATAACTCTTTTACCTCAGCAGCTAATTTTTTGTTCATTCTTCCAATTTCACTCCAGTCTATGCGTTTTCTTCTCTCCAAATTGCTTTCATAGATTTCAGCTCCTACCTTTACCTTTCCAGATTTCCCAAAAAGATGGTGGAGTCTCTTTTGTTTCTATTTCCTTATTCCCAATAATACTCAAACCATCCAATCCCCTTGCCTCAAATTCAGCAGCATATTTTTCCTCTAAGACCACTATTTTCTTAACACACTCCTCAAAAGACAGTTTGGCAACGTTCTTAATCCCTCCCAGTTGCCGGATTAAATCCCTCTCAGCTAACCGGTGAATCAACTCCTCCCAAAAAGTATCGTTTTTATACTCCTCAATAAATTCCACAGCAGGGCCTGAATCTTCATACTCTCTCGTGGGGTACTACTTCCCGTTATCAGGATCAGACATTACTAACTTTTCAAGCCCCATATTTTTCGTATAAGCAAATATCGTATCCTCTTCAAAAGTTATGGTAGAACCCGTTCAGGTTGTCAGGTTTAGAGGTTCAGAGGTTCAGAGGTTCAAGGTTCAAGGTTAGAGAGCGCGTAAGGTGACCAACCCTGGAACCGTGAACCCTGAACTTTGAACCCTTTGGCTCTTACCCTTAGATTTGAAGAAGATACCAAATATCTTTTGCTCAAGTTCCTTATATGCTTCTGTTCGGGGATCATCTTCAACCTTGCAAGCGTTCATGACCCACTCAGCTATGTACAGCATATCCAAAAGCCTTTCATATTCTCGTTGGGTGAGATCTATTTTCATGATGCCTCCTTGAAACACCGGGTAGCCAGATCAATAGCTGCCCTGAGCCCCAGAAGGTAACTATCCGCTCCAAAACCGCTGATTTGGCCCGCACAGACCGGGGCAATAAATGAATGGTGACGGAATTCCTCTCTGGCGTAGATGTTGGATAAGTGAACCTCAATAGTGGGAATGCCTACCGCCGCCACAGCGTCCCGAATAGCAATGCTGGTATGGGTATATGCCCCAGGATTGATCACGATAGCATCTGCCTTCCGGTAGGACTGCCCGATCTTATCCACGATTTCTCCCTCGTGGTTAGACTGCATGATTTCGATATCTACTTGATGATCTGCGGCCATCTTCCTCAGTTTCTCATTGATCCCTTCCAGGGTAGTTCGACCGTAAAGCTCAGGTTCTCTGATTCCCAATAAGTTAAGATTTGGCCCGTGAATAATCAGTATCTTAGCCATCTTTCCACTCTCCTTTTACCGCGGAGACGCAGAGTCGCAGAGAAAGTTTACTTTTTCTCCGCGCCTCGGCGTCTCTGCGGTTCATTACAAGTATCCTGCCTCAGAGATTTCCAAAGTGCCTCAAAAGGAGCGCTCATGTCTCCTTTGATTTCTGGACATTAGTGAGGGTTGTAGCGGCGACCCTTGTGGTCGCTCATTGGCTGTCCATTAGGCAGGGACAAGCCCTGCCGCTACAGTTGCCCCATCTCCTTCCTTTACCGAAAAGTGTCCGGAAATCAAAAGGCCATTTTAGGGCTCTATAGGGCTACGTTGGAAATCTCTGTGCCTGCAAACTTTCTCTATGGCTTTTTTAATCACCTCGGTAGAGATCGCAGATTTTATTATTACCCGGCCGATTTGAGCAGGTAAGATAAATCTTACTTCTCCCCCCAGAACCTTCTTGTCCAAAGCTAAGGTCTTGATAATCTCTTGCGAATCAATCCCGGAGAAAGTAGTGGGTAAACCTATCCGCTGAAGAATATCTATCTGCCGCCTTACTTCTGATTCTGAGAGCAACCCAAGCTCGTTGGCTATCCAGGAAGCCGCAATCATGCCAATAGCCACGGCCTCCCCATGTCGAAAGCACTTGTAATCTGTCAGGGACTCCAGGGCATGGCCGATGGTGTGCCCGTAGTTCAGGATAGCCCTCTCTCCCGCTTCTCTTTCATCCAGAGAGACGACATCCGCCTTTATCTGACACGACCTGGCGATAATATGACTTAAGGCCTCAGGCTCAAGGTCTAAAATCCCGGCCCAATTATTTTCCAGCCAGGCAAAGAAGGCTTCATCTCTGATGACGCCATATTTAACTATTTCCGCCAGGCCGGCCATGAGTTCCCGTTCATCCAGAGTTTTGAGCGCCAGGGGATCAATGATAACCACCGAGGGCTGATAAAAGGAGCCGACCATATTTTTGGCTTGAGGCAGATTAACGCCTACTTTCCCGCCTACACTGGAATCAATCTGGGCCAGTAAAGAGGTCGGCACCTGAATGAAGGGCAGCCCCCGCATGAAGGTGGCGGCCACAAAGCCGGACAGGTCTCCAATTACACCTCCGCCCAGGGCAATAACAGGTGTCCGGCGATCAAGGCGGCAACTTAATAACTCATTGTAAAGCGAGCGGGTAACTTCAAGATTTTTATATTCCTCGCCGTCAGGAACCTCAATCGATTCAACCGTGAGGCCGGCTTTTTCAAGACCCTCTTTCAATGGAGAAAGATACAAACCACCTACCTTTGGATTGGTAATAACTACTACCCTCTGATTTAAACCGAGCGACCGAACAACCTCCCCGGCCCGCCCCATCAGCCCTGGCTCAATATGGATATGATAGCTTCTTTCTCCCAGCGAAACTTTAACCTGTGGCAATAGAACCTCCGTATCCTGATCTTGCTACTATCTGGCTACTATAGTATTTAAGAAAAAGATTTTGGGGTTGGATATCAATTGGAGTTTAGGCTTTAGCCTTTCATAACTAATGAAATCCTAAAGGATTAACTCCAAAAGTTAAATAGCCTGTCTTAAATTCGCTTACCCCAAAAATATCTTAAAAGCTATACCTTGCTAATTATCAATAGTAACATAATTCTACGCACACGTCAACAAAAACCGAGCAGCCTTTAAAAAAGTTCTTGACAAATTCAGGAGTAAATGATACCCTACCGTCAGTTGGCACTCTATTATTTGGAGTGCTAACGCCGCCAGGCGGTATTCATATCAAACTCATTCGATAAAGGCTAAGCATGGATAATCTGTCTACTCTTGAAAGAAATAAAAAGGTTCTTGAGGCTGTCGTCCATGAATTTACTGTTACAGCTAAACCGGTTGGTTCAAAAAAGATTGCTCCTTATTTCAGCCTCTCCAGCGCTACTATTAGAAACATCTTGTGTGAGCTGGAACAAGCCGGCTATCTTTGGCATCCGCATACCTCGGCCGGCCGGATTCCAACTGACAAGGGGTATCGATTATATGTTGATTCCTTGATGGAGATTGAGCCTTTAAGCCAGGAAGAACGAGCGCTTATTACGGAAAAATACCTGATGATGAGAAGGCAAACGGTGGAACTGAGGCAGATTATACCATCCCTTTTAGTTAATCTGGCTAATTATCCGGCTATTACTTTAACTATTTGGGAGAAGGGGGCGGTAAGTCACATAGAATTTCTTAAATTAGACCAGCGAAGACTTGTTATCGTGCTGATAATGACTACGGGTATAACCAGAGATCAGATTGTGTTCCTGAAGCGGGAGCGTGCGCTTGATTTCTTAAAGGAATTGGCCGGCTATCTTAACAGGGAACTGGGAGGACATAACTTGAGGGAAGTTTTATCCTGGCTTAAGGCTCGATGGCCTCTTGACCGGGAGGGTGAAGAGATTGTAGGGCATCTTCTTGCTATGATTGAGGGAACGATTAATGGGGAGATATCTCTGGAAGGGGTATATATGATAGCCAGAGAACCGGAGTTTTTTGATGGCCGCAGATTGGGTGGCCTGATTAAGACGCTGGAGGAAAAGAAGATGCTGATGGAGATTATTAATCGGCATCGGGATCAAGAGGGGCCGTGGATATCTATTGGCCAGGAAAATCTCTGTCCCTACATCCAGGACTGCAGTCTCGTGATGGCTACTTACCGTAACCATAATGAGACAGTAGGCACCCTGGGAATAATTGGACCTACCAGAATGAACTACGAACGGGTATTGCCCATAGTTGACTTTGTTTCTAAAATGGTAACTGCCATGTTAACGGAGGAAGCGATATGAAAAAGATGAGCGAAATAAAAGCTGAGAAAGAGGTTTCTGAAGAACAAGAGCCAAAAGAAGAGATACCTCAAAAGGAAGAACTCGAAACCCCACGACCCGCAAGGCCGAGCCGGCCTGGCGGGCCGAGCCGGCCTGGCGGGCCGAGCCGGCCTGGCAGCGAGTGCCCCGAACTCGAAACCGTAAGCATTTCTTCAAAAGAGCTTGAAGAAATAAAGGCCAAAGCCAGGCATGCTGACGAGTACCTGGATCATCTGAAGAGACTGAAGGCTGAATTCGAGAACTTTAAAAAACGGATGATCCGGGAGAAAGAGCAGTTTTTTAAGTTTGCTAATGAAGAGTTGATTTTCGAGTTGCTGTCAGTGTTGGACAATTTTGATCGGGCGATAAATCATGGAGAAGATAACTCCGAGGGGCTATTAGAGGGAATGAAGTTGATCAAAAAACAGTTGGATGATGTCCTGGCTAAAAGGGGGCTCAGTCGAATGGAGGTGCTGGGTCAGGAATTTGATCCAACCAAACACGAGGCTATGCTTCACATGGAAAGCGATAAGCACCCGGAAGGACATATAACTGAAGAGCTAATCAGCGGTTACCAGTTAGCTGACAAAATAATCCGTCCAGCCAGGGTGGCTGTATCAAAAGGGGTGCAGAGTGAAGAGTGAAGAGTGAAGAGTGAAGAGTGAAGAATTAACAACTTTTCACTCTTAAAGCGTGGATTTCGACAGGGCGCTATCGGTTTTGTCTATTTTTTAAGCTTAGAAGTAGTCAGCACTTACAGCAGATTGCGGCATTCCGGCCAATCATCTACCGTAGCCCAAAAAAGCCCAAAAACTCGGTTTTGCCCCTGAAAAGCCAATTTCTGGAATTCTTGGAGGTTACCCCAAAATCCAGAGAAGTAATGTTTATCGGCACTTAGAAAATCGAGATTTTTCCCAAAGGGGTGTCGAAATCCACGTTAAAGGTGACAGATAATGATCGGATTTGATGCCCTTAGTAAGCGAAAATAAACAACCTTTACACGTGAGCAAACTTACTCTTTGGACATCAAGTAAGGATATGGCAAGGTGTAGCAGTTATATATTTTCAATTGCTTAGCGAGATTAGAGACATAGAGACAATCGCAACGGGCTGGGGCGTATACATCCGGCGCTATCTGGAGCGCACTTACGGCAAAGGCCATTGGCGGAAGATGAAGGGCATATCAACTGTGCAATTATCAGACGGTACAATCTGCAAAGCCGAAATACACTGGTTTGAAGCGCATGGTATTGGCCGTAAGGATTTCAAAATTAAGAGGGTGATTCGATGACTGATTTTGTGATTTGCATCAATAACGACAGCAATCCGGCAAGCCTGATCCTGGGTAAAGTCTACCGTATGTTGCCGGATGCAGAGGCGGAATCGCGCCACATGCTTCGCATTATTGATGAGGATAGGTCAGAGCCTGACGGATATCTCTACCCGGCGTCAATATTTACATCTATCGAGCTGCCGAAAGTGGCGGAGCGAGCGCTGATGACAGCAGGTGGCTAAACAGCCAAGGTGGCTGTATCAAAAGGAATGAAGAGTTAAGAATGAAGACTTAACAACTTTTAACTCTTAATTCCTAACTCAACAATGTTACATTTAAAAATTTAGACAGGATTAACCAGGATTTACAGGATACAAGATGATAACGAAAAAAATCTTCGAATATTTGGAAAAAAATCCGGCACCCTTCAAAAAAGCCAAAAAGTAGTTAACAGTTGTAACTACTCAGCCACCAGATATTGATTTTTGAAGCCTGCAGAACACCATATATTGTGGTTTGCCTACTTTTATGGGTTGCATAGAAAGCCATTTTTTAGGAGTTTTAGCTAACTTTTAAACATGCAACCACAATATATTGTAGTTTTAACAGTCAAGACCACTATATAGAGGCTGAGTAGTTACTATATTGCAATCCATAACCTGTCTTATTGCTGTCATTATCACCTATGTCATTAGCATATCCAGATTTTGCTGTCTTTATATTCGACCAGGCAGAAATAGTAACACTATTATCAACAATATTCAGACCACTACCAAGATCAATGTAATCATTACTTCCATCAAAGCCCTGACCATTGCCAATCTTACCTGTTTTTTCAGTATCTGAAATAAAATCATCACCATCGTTGTTATTAACAGTAGAGTCTTGATACCAATCTGTTGTTCCGGTTCCTGCGGCATCTTCTTTCAAGTGCCATACGCCTTTGTAGCCGGCATCCCAGACACCGGTAACATTGCCCTGGAAGGTGGTGACCGAGCTGTTGCCATAGTAGATGTAGATGGTAGAAGTGGAGACCAACGACGTCACCCGCACCCAGGCAATCAATTCGCCGGTAGTGGCGGTGTACTTCTCCACTTCATGAGCAAGCTGGGTGGAGCCATTGCCGGCGGTAAAAATAATGTCATCGCCCTCGGCATCGGTGACATCGCCCCCATTGGCCGTGGTCTTCAGGTCAACCAATGTTGTCGAGACCAACACAGGGAAGTTGCTGTGGGGACCGCCTGAAACCTGGGCGTCGGTGATATCGATGAGTCGGCGGAACTGATAATTCTGATACCAATCAACTCCCCACGCCTGACTCGCACCCAATAACACCAGCAGAATAGACCCGATAATAAGACTGTGACACCTTTGCATTAGCATTACCCTCCTTAATATTTTTCGAGTTGTACGGTTAAAATTTACCACGGAGAAAAACAAATAACCCTCCCTGTCTCCGTGTCTCCGTAGTGCAAATTACCTAACCGTACAGGTCGATATTTTTTACCGCTGAGACCGCCGAGATCGCCGAGCTTTCTTTGGGACCTGGAAAAAAATAATATACCCAAAATTTTGCCGCCTGTGCTCTTTGCTTTTGGAACAGGATTAGCCCCAGCGGGGCGGAATGTTTATAGACCTGATTCAAATAAAATTAGCCCAGCTCCGTAGGAGCGGTATGTTATCAATATGCCGCCCCTACGGGGCTTGATCCGTGAGGTTGCAGATGGCTATAAACATATCGCCCCGCTGGGGCTAAAGCTAACCGCACAGCGGGTAAATTATTTGTTTCCAAAATCCTTTGTCCCCTCTGCGTCCGCCGCGCCCTCTGCGGTGATTTTACTGTGTCTTTGCGCCTTTGCGAGAGATTTATTTTTTAATCCGCATTCCGTAATCCGAAATCCGAAATCACTTGAGTATGATCATCTTCCTGGTCGAGAGATAATGCCCGGCCCGGAGCTGATACAGATATATCCCGCTGGCAACCTCCTTTCCGTCGTTGTCCTTACCGTCCCAGTGAACCGCTTCCTTCCTGGTCAGATAACTCCCCGGCCCACGCTCGCCCAAATCAAGGGTCCTGATCAGTTGGCCGGAGAGGCTGTAAATCTGTATCTCTACCTCAGCTCGCTCAGCCAGGCTGAAAGGTATCCAGGTCTCAGGATTCACCGGGTTGGGATAGTTCTGCCCCAGCGTTGATTTAGCCGGTACCTGACCCTTAAGCCCCAGCTCGATCAGTTGCCCCAGAAACTCCTTCATCCTGACTATGGCCTCACTCTCCTGCCAGGTCTCATTTCCCTCCAACCCTGTCTCCTGAATTCTTCCTTCCGCATTCCGCATTCCGAATTCCGCCTTCTGACTTCCGCATTCCGAATTCTGCATTCCGCATTCCAGCATTCGGTACATCGCCTGATAGGCCGCCAGGTTCTTAGTATGATCTACCCCGGCAGCAAAGATGTCTCTCCCCGGAGCCGCCGCCGGTGCTGGACCGTGGGTCAATCCCCAATACATCCCGATGACCACAACCTCTTTCTCGTCTACCCATCCGTCACCAGTCGCATCAGCATAAGTCGCCGCAGCCGGGTTCCAGGCAGAGGCAGCATAGCCCTGCCAGCCTCCATTGGCCGTAGAAGGATAGCCGGCTGTCCTGGCCGGCCCGGTTAAGAGCCAGTAATTAGCCACCGGCAGGATGTCCAACTCATTCACCATCCCGTTGTTATCCGTATCCCCAGGCCAGACCTCGATCTGACTCACTGTTATTGATCCCCCCTGAAGAGAAATAGCCACTGATGTTCCATCTACCTGATAGGCTGAGAGACCGGTCAGGTTAAAGGAGATATTGCTGCCAACCGCAGCCCCTGGCGAGAGATGATACAGCACCCGGGCCACCCGGCCGTAACCGCCGGCTAAGTTCCCGTGCTGTCTCCGCCGGGACAAACCAACCCTGGCCTCATCCCCGCCCTGTAATATCTCCTCAGTAGAAATAAGCTCGGCCCTCTGAGCCGCTGATAGTCCCTGACCTAACAGCCCCGTTGTCTCCGTGGTATCCACCACTATCTCCTCTACCGTCAACAACCCGGAAGGCTCAGGCTTGACCACAAAGGAAATCCCGAAGAGATTCTCTACCGGATTAGCCGCGCTCCCAACCTTCACCTCTAACCAGAAACACCCCCCGGCCGGCTGAGAAGCAGGCACAACCACCTGCGCAGGGGGATTTACGGCTAAATAGGTAGTCCCGGTAGCTTCATTAGACAGGGATGAGGTATTGGGCACCTCATCCGAGGCGGTCATCCTGAAATAATAGGTCGTGCCTGACAACAGATCGGCTATCGTAAGAGTCTGAGTAGTCCCGGCTATCTGCGGAGCCGGCTCCCCGGTTACCTGAGTAGCTAAAGACCAATTCCCCTCTGTTATCTGCGAAGTAGAATATCTAATATCGTAAGCGGCCGCCGTGCCGCTGTCGCCGTCATCCCCCGGCGCCGTCCAGGTCAAAGCAAGCGAAGTAGTCGTCGGACTCCCTGCCACCAGGTTAGTAATCTGCGCCGGCGCGGTAGTATCCTGCGGCAGGCCTGTAGCCACGGCAGTAAAAGTCGCTGGAGCAAGCCCTGCCCTGGTGACTTCGACCTGGTAAGTTCCTGGTTTATCTCCCAGGGTGAGGGTCGTTTCTGCCCTTCCCTGACTATCGGTAATCCCGCTGCTTGTAGACAGGAATTGTCCGTTTGCCCCCGAAGGATATTCAATAATCCCAAAGTTGACCTCTATGGCTGTAAAAGGGTTGGAGTAATCATCAGTAACCTTAGCGCGGCCTCTGGCCGCAACCAAACCAATTTTGGATTGCAGATTGCGGA
>JASEGY010000360.1:0-3245 GCA_030019105.1 bacterium
TAAAGCCTGAACTCCAAAGGATAGCCAACCCCAAAATCTTTTTCTTAAACACTATTAGTTCCAGGGTTCACGGTTCAAGGTTTAAGCAACCCTTAACAATTAACAATTGATAATTGATAATTGATAATTGATAAAGGATGAGTAGCTAAATTGGCCAATAAAATATCTTCCCGTTCAATAGAGTTATCTTCTTCTTTTAAAGGAATCCTAAAAGAGCTTTCTTCTATATCTCAATGGATGGGTACCAGGGTAGAGCTTGAAGATATCCTGAAACGAATTATGGATGTAGCCATAAAACTATCTCAAGCTGACCAGGGCTCCCTGATGCTCTTGAACGAAGAAACGCAGGAACTTTCCATTAAAGTTTCCCACGGCTTGAGCCAGAAAATTGCAAATTTGGTTAACGTTAAAAAAGGAGAGCCTATTGCCGGTCTGGTAGCGGCAGAAGGTCAGCTTCTTCTTATAAAAAACCTTCAAGATGACCCCCGTCTGACTAATCATCCTTTAAGAAAAGAAATTAAATCGGCCATATCCGTGCCTTTAAAAATCCAGGACAGGGTAATTGGTGTTCTGAACCTTAATTTAATCAAAGGGAGCAAAAATAAAAAAGATGCCTTTACAGAAGAAGATATTGATTTTATATGTATCCTGGGTACTCAGGCAGCGGTCGTGATCGAAAATGCCAGATTATACAAAACGGCTGAGGAAAGAATTCAGGAATTATTCAAGCTAAATGAGACCAGCCGGGCAATTGCTTCCACCCTCGACCCGGAGGAAATTCTTAATCTTGCTTTTAAGAATCTAAACGAGATTATTAATTTTGATATCGGAAGCATACTCCTTTTTACTTCAGACCATCATCTTAACTTTATCATTGCCTCGGATTTACCACTCGACCAGGCTCTTGTTCTAAATCTTAGACAAGATTTAGCTCAGATGCTTGGCCGATTGAATAACCACCCTATTAAACCTGAGAATATCTTGATCGAACCGCTTAATAAAGTTGAGGTAAAGAAGGGGACAGACTGCCGGCCAATAAAATCTCAATTGACTGTCCCCCTTATTTGCGGAACGAATACCATCGGTCTTTTAAATGTCAACAGCTTATCTGGAAACATCTTCAACCGGGATAATCTAAGAATCATGACCACCTTTGCCTCGCAGCTTTCTATTGCGTTAGAAAATGCCAGACGCCATAATGAGATGAAAGAATTCTATGCGGCCACGATCAAGGCCCTGGCTATGGAAGTAGAGACGAGAAATCCTTACACTCAAAGACATTCGGAAAGAGTAACCCAGTATGCGGCCATTCTTGCCCTGAAGTTAGGTTTAACCGAACAACAAATAGAAGCTATTAAGACGGCCGGACTTCTCCACGATCTGGGCAAGGTAGGTATAAGCGATAATATCCTTCTGAAACGCGGCAAATTGACTTCAGAGGAAAGAGCCGAAATGGAAACCCATCCGGTCAAGAGCGGGAAGATCGTCGGTTCATTAAAGTTTTTTCAATCTATCCTGCCTATTATTATCCACCATCATGAACATTACGATGGCAATGGTTATCCTGATCAATTGGCTGGAGATATTATCCCCTTAGAGGCAAGGATCATTGCGGTCGCTGATGCCTTTGATGCTATGACCAGTGAACGACCCTACCGGGGCGCTTTGTCTATGGAAGAAGCCAGAGCTGAAGTAATTAAGCATTCAGGCACGCAGTTTGATCCACGGGTAGTTGAGGTCTTTCTGAAGGAATTCCCCCGGATCAAATCTCTGAAAGAAAAAAACGGCGCAAGCGGTTAGATGACAATTTCAAGCCGTGAACGGCTACCCTGAAAGGAAGACTTTAATGTATCAACATCAAACCTTAGATGCATCTCTCTTAATTTCAATGATTATTCACTCTCTTCTTGCCCTGGTATTCTCTTTTATTTCCGTTCAACATGGAATTATTTCTTCACCCCGTATTTTCGAGGTAGCTATGGTTGAGATACCGCAAAAGGTGCTGACTATGAAGCCGGCTTCTTTATCACCTATGGAAAAAACTAAACCGCCGGTTATCCAAAAGGCCCTCGCCTCCTCCCTCGAAAAAAGAGATAAGACAAAGATAGCCGAAGGGATAGTAGACCTTCCCCGGGAAAAAATCGCTCCAGGAAAGATTGACGAAAAAATTATGGTAAGAGAAAAGGTGTTCGAGCCAAAAGCAACCTCATCTCTTTTGAAAGAGCCTCACAGTATTAGGCTTCCTGTTGAACCGGCGGTTAAACCAATGCCCGGTTTTAAAAAGGATATCGATGAACTTTTACCTGATGAAACCCGGTTGGATAAGACGTCTATCTCTAAGGAAATATTTATCCCGAAAGAGGCGGGGCAGAAAGCGTCTCCCCCGGATGATAATAAGACTGAATCCGGCAAGGGGATTGTGACCCCTTTCCCTATTGCTAAGGGAACGTTAAAAGGACGAGGAATAAAGTATAGTGCGAAGATTAATTTGCCTGAAGAAAAGGAAAGAGAAGCCATCCCCCGGCAGGGAGAATTCAAACTTTGGGTTAGTCCGGATGGGTCTGTAGAAAAGGTGGAAATAGAAAAAACAACCGGGGATAGTAAAATAGATGACCTGGTAAAGAAGACATTCTTTAAATGGAGATTTGAAGCCCTGCCTCCTTCTGAACAGAAGATAGATTGGGGGCTGGTGCCGGTTAAGATAAGCTTTAAATAAAGGTTCAAGGTTCAAGGTTCAAGGTTAGAGAGCGATGAAGATTAAACGGTTTGAAGATATCGAGGCTTGGCAAATGGCACGCGAATTGACTCGGAAAGTGTACTGTTTGACAAAGAAGCCAGGGTTTGCGAAGGACTACGGGCTGAAGAGACAGATACAAGATGCCTGCCGGATCATCGATGCATAATATTGCCGAAGCTTTCGATTCCGAAACGAATGCTGAGTTCATCCGGTTCTTGCGATATGCCAACGGTCTTGTACAGAAGTCCAGAGCGAACTCTATGTTGCCCTGGATGAAGAGTACATATCGCTCAACGAATTCAAAGATGTCTATGAGCAGGCCAGACAAACACGTGCTCTCATTCGTGGATTCATCAACTATAGCTCTTAAGATAAATATTTTGGGGTAAGCGAATTCAAGATAGGCTATGTAGCTTTTGGAGTTAATCCTTTAGGATTTCATTAGTTATGAAAGGCTAAAGCCTGAACTCCAAAGGATAGCCAACCCCAAAATCTTTTTCTTAAACTC
>JASEGY010000360.1:3250-3880 GCA_030019105.1 bacterium
AGCCTGAACTCCAAAGGATAGCCAACCCCAAAATCTTTTTCTTAAACACTATATCTCAAAAAATATGAAGAGCGCAAGGCGACCCAATCGTGAACTGTGAACCGTGAACCGTGAACCGTGAACCGTGAACCTTAAGGGAACGGCAAATGAACTCGGAACTAAGAGGCCTGGGAATAGACCTGGTTGAGGTCAGGAGAATAGAAATGGCCGTAGATAAATGGGGCGATCGATTTCTTAAGAAGGTCTTTACCCCAGCTGAGCTAAATTACTGCCTGAACAAGGCTAAACCGGCTGAGCATCTGGCCGCTTCCTTTGCGGGTAAGGAGGCGGTTATAAAAGCCCTCGGGCTTCTATGCCCCTGGAAAGATATCGAAATAAGAAGGATTAAGACAGGAAAACCAGAGGTTCATCTTGAAGGCAGGGCCAAAAAGTTGGCCGCTCAAGGATGGGTCTTAATTACCCTTACCCATACCGCCCAATTCGGCATGGCCCAGGCAATCTACATTACGGATTGCGGATTGCGGATTAGAAAAATAGGCATTGATCATCGTTTCGGCCAGTGAGACTTGCAACCCTACCTTCCCGAAAGCTTCAAGCTTTCGGGAAGGTCGCTATTGGCCGAAACGATGA
>JASEGY010000361.1 GCA_030019105.1 bacterium
CCTAAACTCCAATCTTCAACCAACCCCAAAATCTTTTTCTTAAGCACTATACTACGGACACGGACAACGGACACGAACATGAATTCAACAGCCGTACCTAACAAACAAATCCAGGCCAGGACATCACCCCACTTAGTATAAATAGTCTCCGACCCTCCCTTAGTGATTTTGCTAATAAGCACTTCTTCGGTATACAGGCCGGATCGTTTTTCTATCTCTCCTAAGGGATTAATAAAGGCCGAAACACCGGCATTACCGGCCCGGACAAAATAGCAGCGGTTCTCAATCGCCCGAAATATCCCCATCGAGAAGTGCTGTTCATGGGAGATCGGATTCTTGGACCAGGCATCGTTAGTAATATTAACCAGGAAGTCGGCTCCACGCCTGACAAACTGACGGGCCAGGTCTCCAAATATCCCTTCGTAACAAATCAAAACCCCAAAGTTCATCCCGGCCTCAGGGAGATTAAAGATAGTAAAAGTATCCCCCGGCGTCCAATCACCCGCATCAGAAGGCAAAATCTCCCTTAACCACGGAAAGAACCTTTCGGCTGGGATTGCTTCCCCAAAGGGAACCAGATGGATCTTGTCATATCGATCAATGATCTTCCATTCAGGTGAAATTAGAAAGGCGCTGTTAAAATGTTCTTGTTCTGTTCGCCAGTAAGGCGCACCCACCAGGAGGAAACTATTTATTTCAGAAGCTAACCCCAGGATCCGTCTGGTTAAATAATACCTTTCATCAATGGGTTCGACAATAGCTGTTTCAGTCCAGATAGTCAAATCAGGCGATGCCTCTTTAGCCGCCTTCTTAGTCAAACTAAAAAGGGTCCTGACTGACTCGTCCCTGATCCCGCTCCATTTCGTATCCGGATCAAAATTGCCTTGAATAAGGGCTATCCTGATCTTAGCAGGCGGCTGTGTGCTGATATCCGGTAGCCAGCAATTTCTGCACCACCATCCATAACTTAAACAAAGCCCAAGAGTCAGCGCCAGGATCAGCCCTTCCACTTTCATTACAACAGTCCATCTGCCTTGAAGGCTTTCGCGAGTCTCTCGTCAGTAACGGCCAATCCCGGCCGGCAGGCTTTTTCTCCAGGCCAGATAAAGATTAGCCAGATAAGAATTGACCCAGACGATCAAAAACGAAACACCCCAAACCCCGGTTATATCAGCCACCTGAATAACGGTAAGCTGTTTATACTGAGAATATCCCAAAATCCCCCAGGGAAAACCAAGCACCCCCAGGCTGCGGATAAATTCAATCCCTACCCAGACAAAAGGAGCGATAAAAGAACCTTTTCGCTTGTTTTCTATCGACTTCAAAATAAGACCAAATACTACTCCGTAAAGGGTTAACGCTCCCAAAGTAAAAGGCAGGGCCAGGAGATGATATATCCTTATCCAAAATAGAAGTCCTGAGAAGAAAACTAAATAGGTAAGCCCTCCCAGCACCGCTGCCTTCAGCCGAGTTTTACTTGCTCTGATGGCTATAAAACCAGGAACCAGACCAATCCAGGCCAGGGGCCAGAGATCGTAAGGAGGAAAAGAAAGGACCAGGAATCCGCCTGACAGGACAGCTAAAAAATAGTTCATTCATCCCCTACTTCTTCCTCTTTCTCTTAGCAATGGCATACTTGTAAAGTTTGAGATACTCTTTAGCTGATCTATCCCAGGAAAAGTCAGCCGATTGAGCCCGTTTAACCATTGCCTTCCAGATCCGTTTATCCCGGTAAGCAGCCAGAGCCCGTTTTATTGTTGAGAGCAATTCTGCGCCGGAAGGGTCTTCAAAGACAAAACCATTTCCACGTCTTCCTCGATGATCAAATTCGCAGATGGTATCAGCCAACCCGCCCGTGGCCCTGACCACAGGAATGGTTCCGTACTTGAGGCTGATCATCTGTCCCAGACCACAGGGTTCGTACCGGGAAGGCATCAGGAACATATCTGAGCCGGCATATATCTTATGGGCGGTAGCATTATCATATTTGAATAAAACAGCTATTTTCCCCTTATGCCTCTCACTTATTTCAGTAAAAAGTTTATGGTCTGCTTCCGTACCCGTTCCCAGGAGAACAATTCGAAGGTCTTCCTGCATCAACTCGTCAATAACTTCAGCCAGGAGATCAAACCCTTTCTGGGCTGCTAATCTGGAGACAATCCCTATCAAGGGGGCCGTCTTTTTATAAGGCAAATTAACTTCAGCTAACAGGGCTTTTTTGTCTTCCTCTTTGTCTTCAAAATCACCCACTTTAAATTTACGAGAAATAAACTCATCTTCAGCCGGATCCCAGTCTGTATAATCAATACCATTCAGCACCCCGTAAAGTTCATCCCGCCGGGATATTAGAACTCCCTCCAGACCGCAGCCGTACTCCTCAGTTTGAATCTCCTCAGCGTATTTTTTGCTGACGGTACTCAAGGTATCCGCATAGAGAAGTCCACCTTTTATAAAATTTAGTTTACCGTAAAATTCAAGGCCATTGATATTGAATATTTCCTTTTTAGAAAGACCGGTTAACAAATGAAAATTATCGGCTCCAAAGACTCCCTGGTAAGCCAGGTTGTGAATGGTAAACAGGGTGGCAATGGAGGAATAGAAAGGATTATCCTGGTAGACTGTTTTTAAGAATAAAGGCACCAGGGCGCTCTGCCAATCATTACAGTGGATTATATCCGGGCGCCAGTGGTGTAAATGCGGCAGCGCCTCCAAAACAGCCCTGGAAAACAGGGTGAATCTTTCCGCATTATCCTTATAATCACCTTTGGTATCCCCATAAAGTTCAGGTCGGTCATAATACTTATCGCTCTCAATAAAATACGCCTTTACTCCGTTAGCCGCCCCGGAGAATACTCTAACGGGCTCCAGCCGATCACTGATAGGCACTTTAATCCGCCTGTTGACCCCGGTCAAATCAAAGTTGCCTTTACTAGGATACTTAGGCAGGATAAGCCTGACATCAACCCCTAAATGAGCTAATGCCTTCGGAAGGGCACCCGTAACATCGGCCAGACCTCCTGTCTTGGCAAAGGGCACTGCTTCTGAGGCAACAATCAAAATTTTTAACTCTTCAGGCATCTTTTTTTTCGGCATGGTTCAAATTAGGGTGACATTCTAACCTTCCCGAAAGCTTTAAGCTTTCGGGAAGGTAGCTCCCAAAGTGTTACCCTAAACCGACCTTTTTTGAACCATGCCTTTTTTTCCTTAATATTATTCGAGCTGTGCGGGTAAGTATTCAGGCGTCAGGTATCAGGTATCAGGTTTTGCCTGGCTTACAGTTCGTACAGTTCGCAACTACTACTCCATTCCATTTGATTTTAGTGGTTTGGATAGAAACCAGGTTTCTTCAAGAAACCTGGTTTCTGCGGGGCCTACCAACAAATTCAAATGGAATGAAGTACTACTCTGGAGAAGGTTAAAGGATAGAATCCGTTCTCAATCATCTCCAAGCCTGGTTTTCTTAGGTTTAAGCTAATGCCTGATGCCTAAGCGCTTACAAAGTGTTTAAAGCAGTCCATCCGCGGGAAAAGGGTAGTGGTTCAGTTTGGCTTGCATCCCAATATATTGTGGGGCCTATGCCCTATAAACCTGGTTTTTACTGACTACATCAGGATTTCAGTCTAACTCCATCGACACCCTATTTGCCATAGTGAGGACAACCGATATATTCAACAAGAAATTTCCCTTCTTTACACTGAATCACAACCTTTATATTTTTCATACATTTCCAACACCATACTGTTGTTTCCTTTATTTCTCCTTCTTCAAAAGTTTTAATGTCTATTGTAAGTGCACTGGATTTAGAAACTTTTTCTAATGTTATATCAGACCTCGTGCTTTCATATCTGGAATAAGGGCAATTTCTGGACAGTCTTGAT
>JASEGY010000362.1 GCA_030019105.1 bacterium
GGCACATTCTGGCTAATTCAGACCGCAACCATCCATAGTCTTTCTTAGATATTTCCACTACCTGTGGGGTGAGATATTGGATCTTGAAATACTCTGGCGTCTCCTCCACAACCAACTCTTCGCTTTCAAACACCCGACCCGGCCTCTTCGGAGAATGAAGATGCTTTTGGACTGGCCAAAGATCTGCTCCCAGAATCCAAAACCATTGCCATGCCAACGCCAATGTCATATCCCCTCCACCCATAAATAGCCACATCAAACTCGCTGCGATAATAGCAAGCCTTATCACCCAGAGCAATATTCTCTTCTGCCGGTATCGTCTTCGAATTAACCGGACAATTTCATCTGCCTTCAGCCGACGGATGCTTTTTCTTATCACCGAGCGTTCAATAATATCCGAACCGTCCAGTTCCAGACATCCCCATCCCCCTTTATCAAGCACCAGGTCTGTAGCACACATCAGAAGGGCCAATACTCCGAGGCACGAGATAATTTTGTACTTCAGTTTCTTGCGTCTTTTTCCGATAAAAAACATGGGCGCTCCTCCAAAAAGTAAGATTGTCTACCATTACCTTATCTTACTTATCGGATAAAAAGCGTCCAAACTTTCCTCATATTCGCGTCTAACCTTTAAAATCTACAGACCAAATTGTCAAGCTATCTACGTTATAAATCCCCCTCATTTCTTCTACAAATCACGAACGGTCTCTTCTGGAGGGCAAGTTACCGCCTGCGGGAACGGTGCTCGCTCCAGACATTGCCCTGTGTGATGAGTGCCCCCGTCAGGAGACCAAACCTGAGAAGCTGTTGATCGACAGGTTCTATCGGCCTCATCAGATAATAATTGATAATGAAAAGTGCCTGCTGGCCCAGGGGCTGCTCTGCATGGGCCCGGTCACCCGGGCCGGCTGCGAGGGAGCCTGTCCCAGGGGGAACATGCCCTGCACCGGTTGTCTGGGGCCCACCAGCCGGATAGAGGACCAGGGCGCCAAGGCCCTCTCTGCCTTTGCGTCTATCTTTGACCACAATGATGAAGTAGAGATAGACGAGCTTTTGGACCAGATCGTTGACCCGGCCGGGACGTTTTATCGCTACAGTTTGCCCCATTCGTTCCTGCACCGGCGAGTCAGTAAGGTTACAGGAGGTTAAGAAATATGAGCCAGAAAATCGTTATTGACCCAATCACGAGGCTTGAAGGGCATGGCAAGATCGATATCTTCCTCAACGACCAGGGAGATGTTGAAAAGGCCTATTTTCAGGTGCCGGAGCTAAGGGGATTTGAGAAATTCGCCGAGGGCCGGCCGGCCGAGGATATGCCCCAGATAACACCGCGCATCTGCGGCGTTTGTCCTATGGCGCACCACATGGCGTCCACAAGGGCTCTGGACGACCTTTACAAAGTAGACCCGCCGGCCTCGGCCAAAAAGATCCGGGAGATGGTCTACAGCGCTTTTATGATAGAAGACCACGCCCTCCACTTTTATTTCCTGGGCGGGCCTGATTTCGTTGTTGGTCCCACGGCCCCTAAGGCCGAACGCAATATCCTTGGAGTACTGGGTAAAGTCGGCCTGGAGGTTGGCAAGAAGGTCATTGGGATGCGAAAGGAGCTGCGTGAGCTTATCGTCCTTGCCGCTGGAAAGGTGATCCATCCTGTCTTCGGACTGCCCGGCGGTGTGGCCAAGCCCCTGAAGAAGGAGGACCAGGAGAAGTTCATCGAAGGCGCTGACAACGCAGTGGAGTTTGCAGAGTTCTCCCTGCAGGTATTTAACGACATCGTCCTTAAGAACAAGGAATATGTCAAGGCTATCGTCTCCGACACTTACACCCACAAGACCTACTACATGGGGCTGGTGGATAAAAATAATAAGGTCAACTTTTACTCCGGCGACATCCGGATGGTCGACCCCAATGGGAAAGAGTTTGCTAAGTTCGCCCCCCGGGATTATCTGGAGCATGTGGCCGAGCATGTGGAACCGTGGAGTTACATCAAGTTTCCCTTCTTAAAGAAGGTGGGCTGGAAGGGCTTCATTGAGGGTGCGGACAGTGGTATTTTTGCCGTAGCCCCGCTGGCCCGATTGAACGCTGCCGATGGTCTGGCCACACCAAAAGCCCGGGAGGCCTGCGATCAGTACTTTAAGACCCTTGGAGGCAGGCCGGTCCACCATACCCTGGCCAATCACTGGGCCAGGCTTATCGAGCTGCTGTATGCGGCCGAGCGGATGCAGGAGCTGGCCAACGACCCTGACATTATTGACCCCCAGCCCCGGACGATCCCGGTCAATATCCCGCAGGAGGGCATTGGTGTGGTTGAAGCCCCACGAGGCACATTGTTTCACCATTACAAGACCGACAACCGGGGTGTGATCAAAAAGGCCAACCTGATCGTGGCCACCCAGAACAACGCCGCCCGGATAGCCATGTCCGTGGACAAAGCGGCCAAAGGTTTGATCAAGAAGGGCAAAGTCAATGACGGGCTTCTGAACATGGTGGAGATGGCCTTCAGGGCCTACGACCCCTGCCATGGCTGCGGCACTCATTCTCTGCCCGGGCAGATGCCGTTGATCCTCCGCATCTACGACAACCATGGCGTTATGAAGCACGAGATTCGCCGGGAGTAAAAAGTAGCACAGCCGTCCCGGCTGTGAATATGACAGACGTATCCTCTCAATATTTCGGGGCACTTGTGGGTAGAAACCAGGTTTCTTGAAGAAACCTGGTTTCTGCGCCCCAAGTTATTGAGAAGATACGGACAGACTCGCCTGGCAGCAGGTTACTACGGTACTGGAATCATGAAGACTTTACTTCTTGGCCTGGGCAATGACCTCATTACCGATGACGGGGCGGGGATCGTTGCTGTTCAGGAATTGAGGGAGGAGCTAAAAGGTCTGGTTGACGTAGATATTGAGGAAAGCTCGATGTCGGGGATGGCCCTGCTCGAGCTTTTCCTCGATTATGACCGGGCTATCATCCTTGACGCGGTTCACACCAACCGGCATCCGCCCGGGAGCATCCTGGAATGGTCCCCGGAGGATCTGGACCGGATTATCTCCCCCTCTCCCCATTATGCCGGGCTGCCTGAGATGCTGGCTGTCGCTTCGGAACTTCAGCTCAACTTTCCTGAAGAGATCAAGATATTTGGGCTGGAGGTGGTCGATCCCTACACCATTGGTGAAGGGCTTTCAGAGGTAGTGCGGGAAGCGATCCCGGCTCTGAAACAAAAGGTTATTGAGCAGTTGGAAAAATGGCGGAACGAGGTGGCTTGAAATGCAATAGAAAATCACCCGATCTCTACTTAAAGATATGAGGTATCATCTCAATAAATCGGGGTAAACTGTTGAGAGTGGAGAGCTGAGAATTCCTCTCGTTCCCACGCTCTGCGTGGGAACGCCACACAAGACGCTCTGCGTCAGACGGTTACGCTCCCACGCAGAGCGTGGGAGCGAACAAAGTTGGGTCAGGAAAGGAGACTAAGATAAAATGCAACCGGGCGGGAAGATGTGCGGCTCAATTGCTCTGGACAAAACTCAGCCGGCAAATGGCCCGGATACTGGATGGGGTTTCATTTGAAGAATTGGCTAATTGGGAAAAGGAACTGAAAGAGTAGAAAGCTCTCGGATAACCGGTTTTATCTGACTTCTGATTACGAGGAGGCATATCATTGATCTACAAGGTTATTACCAAGAATGAATTCAAAAGATTTATAAATGGCCTCATCAAGGAAAACCAGACCATCGGCCCCAGGCAGGTGGATACAGATGCAGGCGGCCGGCCCATTTATCAATTCGGGCAGGTTTACTCTTTTGATGAGATGGACCTTGATTATACCATCACCTGTTCTTCTGTGAAGAATTTCTTCCTCCCTTTTCGTGAAGAACTTT
>JASEGY010000363.1 GCA_030019105.1 bacterium
AACCCTGAACTTTGAACCCTTTGGCTCTTACCCTTAGATTTGAAGAGGATACGAAGAAATCGCCTTTATCGAGTCTATGATCCGTCCAATGGAGTTAAGCAATGAGTAAGGAATTGATTTTAAACCGGGGTTTATTCAGCGAGATTAAATCGCTGATAGAACAAAGCCGGCAACAGGTAGCCGTAACGGTCAACGCCGCCATGACCATGCTTTACTGGCAGATTGGCAAACGAATCAACGAAGAGGTGCTGAAAGACAAGCGGGCAAAATATGGCAAACAGATTGTCGCTACACTGGGGCGACAATTGGTGGAGGAGTATGGAAGTTCTTTTTCTGAAAAGAATCTACGCAGAATGATGCAGTTTGCCAGTGTTTTTCCTGATTATGAAAAAGTCGTATCACTGATACGACAATTGAGCTGGACTCATATTTTGGCGGTTATACCCATCGAAAACCAGCTTAAACGGGAATTTTATATTGAGATGTGCAAACTGGAAAGATGGAGTGTGCGCACATTCAGAGAACGTATCAACTCGATGCTCTACGAGCGCACAGCCATCAGTAAAAAGCCGGAAGAGACGATTAAAAATGAACTCAAACAACTTGGTGAAGGCGGTCAAATCGCCCCTGATCTGGTTTTCAGAGACCCCTATTTTTTAGATTTCCTCAAGCTGAAAGACACCTATTCTGAAAAAGACTTGGAATCGGCGATTGTGGCGGAATTGCAGCGCTTCATTATCGAACTGAGCACAGACTTCGCCTTCCTGGCCCGCCAAAAGCGGATTACCATCGACAGCAGGGATTATTACATTGACTTGCTGTTTTATCACCGCAGGCTGAAATCACTCGTCGCCATTGACCTGAAGATTGGGGAGCTTGATGCCGCGTTCAAAGGGGAAATGGAGCTATACCTTGCTTATCTTGATAAATACGAATCAGTGGAGGGTGAAAATCCGCCTATCGGCTTGATTTTATGCGCTGGGAAAAATCCCGAACATGTAGAACTGCTACAATTACATAAAAGCAATATCAAAGTGGCTGATTATTTTACCATATTGCCGCCAAGAGAAGTACTGCTTGATCAGCCCTGAAAAGTGGTAACACTTTAGGAGTAGTTAGTGGACGGTGGTGCCAAGAGTGCTTAACATTTGAAGAGGAAAAGGTAATCAGACAAGAGCCTGAGTTGGCATTAGGTTTCGTTCAAGTTGAATCTTGAAGGAAGCGACTGAATGAAGTATGAATCAAGAAATGGAGGTGTGACGATGGAATCCACTAAGGCACTATTGGAAAAGGCCTTGCGATTAAAGCCACAAGAAAAGTTTGTTATCGTTGAGGGTCTCTTGTTGAGTCTCGATGAACCAAACAAGGAGATTGATGAGATTTGGGCTGTTGAGGCTGAAAAACGGCTTGCTGCATATAGAAGTGGTAAGTTGAAGGGTATTCCGTTCGAAGAGATTTTTGGTGAAAAGATATAAGATGAAGGAGCCATTATTACCCCTTTTGAGACACTTTGGAAATCTCTGAGTCGGGAGGAATATTTATGAGACGCTTCAATTACACCGGGCCTGTCTATGAAGATGAGCACTATATGGTAAAAAGACAGGAGATGTATGAAGACTTTAAAAAGAAGATAGATCAGGGGAGATATTTTACTATCTTTGCCCCAAGGCAAATGGGCAAGACCACATTTCTGGAAGAAGTAGTGAGTAATATCAATCAGGATGACTATTACCTTGGGATAAACATCGATTTTGAGAGGTACCGGCCCTTTAGTGAGGAAAAATTCTATACCACCTTGCACAGGGAGTTCTGTAAGGCTATCTCCACCAGGTTGTCAGATATAAACTGCCCATCAGGAGAATCTATTTCCAGAGAGATTTCCGAAGAGAAAGTAATTGATAATGACACCTTTTTCCTTTTTGTAGAGAAATTAGGAGGTCTGATTCCCGATAAAAAGTTAGTCCTTCTCATAGATGAATTTGATGCCGTCTCAATAGAAATAACCGGGAACTTTCTCTATACTTTGAGAGATATGTACTTAAAGCGGAGGAGAGAGAAGGCCTTTAGCATATATTCCATAGGGTTGGTCGGGGTAAAGAATATCAGGGAGTTAAACTTTGGCAGCACTTCGCCCTTTAACATAGCCACACAGGTAAAATTAGAGAACTTCACGATAGAGCAGTGTTACGAGCTTATTAACCAGTATATCGAAGAAACAGGACAGGAATTCAAGGAAGAAACAATAGAGAAGATATATTTTGAGACGGGGGGGCATCCATTTCTGGTCAACAGGCTTTGTGCCATCCTGGTGGAAGATGTGGTCAGGGATAAAACAAAGCCTCTTCCCCATAAAGACCTGCAATCTGCCCTTGACACCCTTCTGAAAGAACACAATACAAACTTTGACAGCTTAAAGAACAATGCCCGGAAATATGAAGAAGCAGTAAAGGACATTCTCTTTACCTCTAAGGATATAGAATACAGACCCCATAGTGAAGCTAATGAAAAATTGATCATGTATGGAATAATCAAAGAAGATAATGGCCAATGTGAAATAAGTAATCCTGTCTACAAGAAAGTGCTCCTCCAATATTTTTCTCCGGAAAGAATAGAGAGTGAGTACCTTTTCCCTAATGGCATTACCCCCTCCAGGTTTATAGAAGGAGAAAAGATCAATCTGAAATCGCTTCTTATCCATTTCAAGGAATTTGTAGAACGGATAGGGGGAAGGTTATTTAATATAGTCTCATCACGACACAAAGAATCAGGCGGCCAGTATCTCCTGATGAGCTATCTGGATCTGTTTATCAGGACATTGGATGGATACTCTACCATAGAGACCCCATCAGGCAGAGGAAGGATAGATGTATTGTTACATTACCAGGGGAAGAGGTATGTCATAGAACTGAAGATATGGAGGGGGAAAGAGTATTTTAAGAAAGGGCAGAGACAACTGATAGACTACCTGAGGAGCGAAAGCCTGAAAGAAGGCTACATGGTTTTATTTGATCCCAGGGAGAAGGATTTCAGAGAATTTAAAGAGAATCAGATACTGGAAGATGAAATAGATGGATACAGGATATTGAGCTTTCTGATAAATATATAGTAAGCGTTCACGGGTTCAAGGTTCACGGTTCACGGTTGAGGAAAGCAGCGAAAGACGGGCGATGAACAAGGCCGAAAGACGCAACAACCCCTGAACGTTGAACCAGGAACCTGTGAACGGAGAATAAAGAAGACGTTTTATTTAACTTACGTTAGAACATAAGGTTGTAAGAAAAATACGGGAGATAGGAAGAAATAAGAGAGAAGTGTTCTTCCTGTATTTTATTTGTAATTGACTATTGTTCAATGAGTTTGCTAAACCGTCTTCTATTCCGTTTAACCTCCCGCAGGTTTGGAACCTGCGGGAGGTTTTGTAAGCTATTCGAAGCCACCACCAAAAAAGTGAGGTGATAAAATGTCAACTGTAAAACAAGAGGTCGTTGAGATGACAAACAAATTGCCGGATGAAGTTGATTACGACGAAATTATGGCTGAAATCTATTTCAGACAAAAGGTTGACAAGAGTCTAAAACAGATTGAAGAAGGTAAAATCATCAGTCACGAAGAAGCAAAGAAAAGGGTGTCTAAGTGGATAAAATAGAAAAGCTTATCTGGACTGAAGATGGCATAAAGAGTTTTGAAGAGATCATCGAATATATTTCCAGAGATTCGGCCTATTACGCCGGTAATTTTGCCAAGAAGATACTGCTATTTATTGAACAATTAAAGAATTTCCCTCGTATAGGCAGAATTGTACCCGAATATAATAACCCTGACTTAGCGCGGCCTCTGGCCGCAACCAAACCAATTTTGGATTGCAGATTGCGG